>NZ_JBJZOK010000012.1:0-223949 GCF_047200615.1 Nocardia sichangensis | reverse complement strand
CCCCCCCCCCACCCCCCCCAGTTATTTCGTGGGGTGAGCCCCCTCGCGGTTCCGGTGGGGGGCCGGGCTCGCGTGTGCGCGGCCGCCGCGTACGCGACGAAGGAGCAAGCGGCGGTCGCGCAAACGCGAGCCATAAGGGGCCGCGAACACGCGGCGCCGCAGGCGCCGCAATTAGACACAGCTCACTACGACAGCCTGTAGTGCATCCGGCAGAATGGGCGCATGGGCAATGTCTTCGACCTGAGCACGGTGGCCAAGCGGTTTCGTTTCATCGCGGTGCTCGAGGCGATCTCCTGGCTGCTGCTGATCATCGGCATGGTGTTCAAGCGGATTCCGGAGCCGGTGCTGTGGCCGGTCAAGGTGTTCGGCATGACGCACGGCATCGTGTTCGTGCTGTTCGTCATCACCGCGATCGTGGCGGCGCGCGAGCTGGGCTGGAACGTCAAGACCACCGTCCTCGCGCTGCTGTCGAGCATTCCGCCGTTCTGCACGGTGCTGTTCGAGGTCTGGGCGGTGCGCACGGGGCGATTGGGTGAGCTGAGCAACGCCGGTTCGGTCGAGTCCGGGGCGCCCGCATCCGCCACGTCGTGACAAACTGGAGGTCGTGAATCGACCAGCCGCACGCCGTCCTTCGCCCGCTGTCGCCGCCGCCATGTCCGGCGCGGTCGATCTGTCCAGCCTGAAGCAGCCCGCCGGTGGCGGGGGCGCTCCGGCCGGTGGCGACTACGCGGTATCCGAGGCCGATTTCGAGACCAAGGTGCTGCGTCGTTCGATGCAGGTGCCGGTGGTGGTCGTGCTGTACTCGCAGCGCAGTCCGGGCAGCGTCGAACTGGTGCGAACGCTGGAGCGACTGGTGGCCGCCGACGGCGGCAGCTGGGACCTGGCGATCGTCGAGGCCGAGGCCAACATGCGCATCGCGCAGGCGCTGCGGGTGCAGGGCATCCCGACGGTCATCGCGATCGCGGCAGGGCAGCCGCTGGCCGATTTCGAGGGCGCCCAGCCGGAGCCGCAGGTGCGGCAGTGGCTGAACGCCGTGGTCGACGCGGTTGCGGGCAAGCTGGAGGGTGGCGGGGAGCCGCAGCCGCAGGCCGAGGACCCGCGTTTCGCGGCGGCCGAGGCGGCGCTCGAGCACGGTGACCTGGCCGGCGCCGAGGCGGCGTACCAGGCGATTCTCGACGCGGAGCCGACGAACGACGAAGCCAAGGGCGCGCTGCGTCAGCTGCGCTTCCTCGCGCGGGCCCAGGAGCTGCCGGAGTCGGCGATCGAGGATGCCGATGCCGACCCGTCGAACGTCGATGCCGCGATTCGCGCCGCCGATCTCGAATTGTTCCAGCAGCGGCCCGAAGCGGCCTTCGATCGGCTGATCGGCGTCGTCAAGCGCACTTCCGGCGACGAGCGCACCAAGGCGCGCACCCGCCTGCTGGAGCTGTTCGAGCTGTTCGATCAGGCCGAGCCGTTCGTCGTGGCCGCGCGCCGCAAGCTGGCCGCGGCGCTGTACTGAGCCGCCGCGCGGGGCGGTCCGCGAACCAGCCGGCCGCGTCACCGCCCCTGGTTGCGCCCAGGCGTCGGGTATCCGATCCGGGGCGGTGTTGTGACCGACCTGCGCTACCGGTCGCGATGACCATCGGTCGCCGCTCATAGGGGGCGTCCGCCGAGTCTGCTCTGGATTCGCGCATCGGACTCGGGTCTCGCACCGAGGCGTCAGCTGCTCACCTGAGTCCGTGCTTCGGGGACCGGCGCACGTCGGGGTCGGGCAGGGCTCGGTTCGCCGGGCGACTCGTCAGGCGGGGCGCAGCCAGACCGCGCCGTGGGGTGCGAGCGTCACGGTGGCCGAGGCGGGACGGTCGTGCCACGGCTCGGCGCTCGCCGTCACCTCGCCCAAGTTGCCGAGACCGGAGCCGCCGTAGTCCGCGGCGTCGCTGTTGAGGATCTCCAGCCATGAGCCCGCGTGCGGCAGGCCGATCCGGTACGCGTCGTGCGCCGACCCGGAGAAGTTGTAGACGCAGGCGACAACGGAGCCGTCGGAGCCGTAGCGCAGGAACGCCAGCACGTTGTTCGCGCGGTCGTCCGCCTCGATCCAGGCGTAGCCACCGGGTGTGGTGTCCTGGCTCCACAGGGCGGGGTGGGCGCGGTAGACGGCGTTCAGGTCACGCACCAGCGTGGTGATGCCTTGGTGCAGCGGGTTGTCCCGTTCGTGCCAGTCCAGACCGCGATCGTGTGACCACTCCCGGAACTGGCCGAAATCCTGGCCCATGAACAGCAGTTGTTTACCCGGGTGGGCCCACATGTAGGCCAGCAGCGCCCGCACGCCCGCGGCTTTGGCGAAATCGTCGCCCGGCATTCTGGTCCACAGCGTGCCTTTGCCGTGCACGACCTCGTCGTGGCTGATCGGCAGCACGTAGTTCTCGCTCCAGGCGTAGACCAGTGAGAAGGTGATCTCGTTGTGGTGCCAGGAGCGGTGCACCGGGTCGCGGCCGAGGAACCCGAGGGTGTCGTGCATCCAGCCCATGTTCCATTTCATGGTGAAGCCGAGACCGCCGACGTCGATGCCGCGGGTGACGCCGGGCCAGGTGGTGGACTCCTCGGCGATCGTCACGACCCCGGGGTGATGCCGATGCAGCGTCTCGTTGAGGTCCTGCAGGAAGTCGACGGCCTCCAGGTTTTCCCGGCCGCCGTGCACGTTGGGCTCCCACTGGCCTTCGGCGCGGGAGTAGTCCAGGTAGAGCATGGAGGCGACCGCGTCGACGCGCAGGCCGTCGATGTGGAATTCCTCGACCCAGTAGCGAGCGTTGGCGATGAGGAAGTTGCGTACCTCGTGCCTGCCGAAGTCGAACACGTAAGTGCCCCAGTCGAGTTGCTCGCCCCGGCGCGGGTCGGCGTGCTCGTAGAGCGGAGTGCCGTCGAATCGGGCCAGCGCCCACTCGTCGCGCGGGAAGTGGGCGGGGACCCAGTCCAGCAGGACGCCGATGCCCGCCGCGTGCATGCGGTCGACGAACGCTCGGAAGTCGTCCGGGGAACCGAATCGCGCCGTCGGCGCGTAGTAGGAGGTGACCTGGTAGCCCCACGAGCCGCCGAACGGATGCTCGGCGATGGGGAGCAGCTCGATGTGGGTGTATCCGGTCGCCCGCACGTACTCGGCGAGTTGGTCGGCCAGTTCGCGGTAGCCGAGGCCGGGCCGCCAGGAACCGAGATGCACCTCGTAGACGCTCATCGGGGCGCGGGTGGGATCGGTGGCCGCGCGCTGCCCGAGCCAGGCGCTGTCCTGCCACACGTAATGGCTTTCGGTGACCACCGACGCCGTGGCCGGTGGTAGTTCGGTGGCGAATGCCAGCGGGTCGGCGTGATCGACGGTCCGCCCGTCGGCGCCGTGCACGCGGTATTTGTACTTGGCGCCCGGCCCGACACCCGGGATGAAGACTTCCCAGATCCCGGACGACCCCAGCGCGCGCATGGGCGCGGTGGTGCCGCTCCAGCCGTCGAAGTCCCCGATCACGGTGACGCCGCGCGCGTTCGGCGCCCATACCGCGAACGACGTGCCCGCGACGTCACCGTCGAGGGTGCTGTAGCGGCGCGGGTGCGCCCCGAGCACGTCCCACAGGCGTTCGTGGCGGCCTTCGCCGATCAGGTGCAGGTCGAGTTCGCCGAGCGTGGGCAGGAAGCGGTAGCCGTCGGCGCCGATGACGGTCTGGCCGCCGGGGTAGGTCGTCACGACGCGATAGTCATCGATCTCCGGGTACGGCAGCACCGCGGCGAATACGCCGTGGCCCACGGACTTCAGCACGTGGTCGTCGCCGCCGACCCGCACCGACACGGTTTCGGCGTGCGGGCGCAGCACCCGCACGGCGGTGCCGTCCGGATGGGGGTGTGCGCCGAGCACGGTGTGCGGGTCGGTATGGGTGCCCGCCGCGAGCAGCATGAGGTCGCGACGTTTCATCGCAGCGTCCTGCGGTAGGACAGCTCGGTGCGAGCCTGCTGGGACACCGGGGGCAGGGCGATGATGTGCGCCACGGCCCGCGCGGGGTCCAATCGCACGTAATTGGTTTGGGCCCAGTGGTATTCCTCGCCGCTGACCTCGTCGTACACCACCGGGTGGTCGTGCCACTCGCGGCCGATCGCGGGCAGGTCGAGCGAGAGCATGCCCCATTCGGCGCCGAAAGGATTGAGATTCACCACGACCAGCACCGCGTCGCCACTGGCGGGATCGAGCTTGGAATAGGCGATCAGCGCGTCGTTGTCCACGTGGTGGAAATGCAGGCAGCGCAGCTGTTGCAAGGCGGGGTGGGCCCGGCGGATCTCGTTGAGCCGAGTGAGCCAGGGTTCCAGCGATTCTCCGCGCGCCAGCGCCTCGGCGAACGGGCGCGGGCGCAGCTCGTATTTCTCCGAATCGAGGTACT
Organism: Nocardia sichangensis; assembly: GCF_047200615.1. Lineage (NCBI taxonomy): Bacteria > Bacillati > Actinomycetota > Actinomycetes > Mycobacteriales > Nocardiaceae > Nocardia > Nocardia sichangensis. Next base: position 219,555 of record NZ_JBJZOK010000012.1, on the reverse strand, counting down.
CCTCGCTGTCCGGGCGCACCGACTGATGCTCGAACAGCTCGAAGCCGGAGTAGACGCCCCAGGTGGGCGCGAGGGTGGCGGCCAGGACGGCGCGGATGGCGAACATGCCCGGCCCGCCGTGCTGGAGGCTCTCGTGCAGGATGTCCGGGGTGTTCACGAAGAGGTTCGGGCGGGCCTCGTCGGCCTTCGCGGCCAATTCGTTGCCGAACTCGGTCAGCTCCCATTTGGCCACGCGCCAGGTGAAATACGTGTAGGACTGGCTGAATCCGCGCCGGGCGAGCCCGTAGAGCCGGGCGGGGCGGGTGAACGCCTCGGACAGGAAGATGACGTCCGGGTCGGTGCGCCACACGTTCGCGATCAGCCACTCCCAGAAGTCGGCGGGCTTGGTGTGCGGATTGTCGACGCGGAAGATGTTGACGCCCAAGCCGATCCAGTGTTTGACGACGCGCAGCACTTCGGCGTAGAGGCCGTCGGGGTCGTTGTCGAAGTTGACCGGATAGATGTCCTGGTACTTCTTCGGCGGGTTCTCGGCGTAGGCGATGGTGTTGTCGGGCAAGGTGGTGAACCACTCGGGGTGCGCCTCGACCCACGGATGATCCGGCGCGCATTGCAAGGCGAGGTCGAGCGCGACCTCGAGGCCCAGTTCCCGCGCCGCCCTGACGAACTCGGCGAAATCGGCTTCGGTGCCCAATTCCGGATGCACGGCGTCGTGACCGCCGTGCCGCGAGCCGATGGCCCACGGCGAGCCGACGTCGCCGGACTCCGCCGTGAGCGCGTTGTTGCGGCCCTTGCGGTTGACCTCGCCGATCGGGTGGATCGGCGGCAGGTACACCACGTCGAAGCCCATGGCGGCGATGCGCGGAAGGTCCTTGGCCGCGGTGACGAAGGTGCCGTGAACCGGCTCGCCGGTGGCGTCGCGGCCGCCGGTCGAGCGCGGAAAGAACTCGTACCAGGAGCCGTAGAGCGCGCGGTGCCGCTCGACCAGGACGGTGTGCTGCGGCCCGCGGGTGACCAGGTCGCGCAGCGGCGTGGCGCGCAGGATCCCGGCGACCTCCTCGGTGAAGGCCGGGGCCACCCGTGCGGGGAGTTGCTCGTCACCGCGCAGCGCGGCGGCGACCGCGCGCAAGCGCTCGAACTGTTTCTTCGGGACGGCCTGCGCCGCGCGGTCGAACAGGCGGGCGCCCAGCTCGAGATCGTTGGCCAGATCGACGGCGCTCTGCCCGACGGCAAGCTTCGCCTCGATCGCCGATCGCCAGGTCGCGATCGGATCGCTCCAGCCTTCGATCCGGTAGGTCCAGGCTCCCGGCGTGTTCGGTGTGAAGGTCGCGTTGAAGACGTCGGGCTCGTAGTCCGGCGTCATGCGGACGCGGGCGGGTCGCGACGCGCCGGGGGCGCGCACGACGAGTGTGGCGGCGACGGCGTCGTGCCCCTCGCGCCAAACCACGGTGCGCACCGGGAATACCTCGCCGACCACCGCCTTGGCGGGCCGGCCGCCTGGGATGGACGGGGCAGTGTCATCGATAGCGATGCGGCCGGTCACGGACCCCAACCTACCGGCAACCGGCCTTTCGGACCGGACCAGCCGATTTTTCGTGCACGGTTCCTGGCCTCTCACGGTGGCGGGCCAGCTGGGCATTCGCCTCAGCGTGCGTCGGCGGCGAGGCCCAGGCCGAGCGCGACCAGCACCGCGCCGAGCGCACGCTCTACCCGCTGCCGGATACCGGTGCGGCGCAACCAGGCGCCCGCGCGGTCGGCGGCCAGGACCACGCCGACGCACCACGCGGTGTCGATCACCAACTGGATCAGCGCCAGGATCACCATCGTGGGCAGCACCGGCCCCTCGGACGGAAGGAATTGGGGAAGGATTGTCAATCCGAAAATCGCCGCCTTGGGGTTGGCCGCGATCGAGATCAGCGAGGCGCGGAACGCGGCGGCGGGCGTGTGACCCGCCGGGAGCATCCTCGTCATCGCGCTGCCGAACTCCTCGCTACCACGGGCATTCCGCCACGCCTGCACGCCGAACCAGATCAGGACCAGCGCGCCGATGACGTGCACGGCCGTGTTCATGGCGCGGTTCGCGACGAGTAGGACGGACAGTCCCGCCCCGCCCGCCAGCGTCCAGCCGAGTACGCCGATCTCGTTCCCGGTCACCGCCGCCAGGCCCGCGGTGCGGCCGTCCCGCACCGCGCGCTGCAGGAACAGTGCGGTCGCAGGCCCGGGCAGCGCGGCGATGAGCAGGCAGGCCGGAAGGAATTGCGGAAGAACGTCGACCCAGTGCGGCATCAGCCGATGCTGTCATCCCGGTCCTGCTCGGGCTACCGATTTTCCCGCTTTCGGAAGCGAGGTGCCCGGGTGGCCACAGACGGGGCTCGCTCGTCCACTGGGTGGCCACCCGGGCGCTCAACTCGACATGCCCGAACCGTCGATCAGGGCATGACCATGCACGCGAAGCCGAGGTTCATCCCGTTGCCCACCGTCATCACCGGTGAAGTCCAAGCGGGCGTGGCGCCTTGTGTCGCGGAAATGGTGTGTTGCCCGGTCGCCTCGGGGATCCAGACCGTGGTGGCCTGGCTGCCGACCACCGGTGCGGGGTTCGGTGAGAAGGTGCCCCCGGCACTGTCGGCGAACTGAACCGATTCGGTCGAGGGATTGTTGTCCACCGTCGCCGTCACCCGGTACTGGCAGTTGGTTCCGTAGTTTCCGAAGCCGAAACTGGTGCCTTGGGCCGGGCTTGCGGTCGCCGTCGTGACCGCCGCGCCGGCGGCGGGTGCGACGAGAACGAATGCCGCCGCGAGCGCTCCGAACCCTGTGATCGCTGCTCCAGCGCGCGACCAGCGCCGATCGCGGGCGCGATTTGGGTGTGCTGTCATCCACATCTCGATCACTCCCGTACTGATTCGGTTGGTGCGGCCGGTTGGTCCGCACAGCTTGTGGGTTTGCCCCGCGTTCCGGAGTTCACAAGCGAGCGCGGGTCTCGATCGGGTAGCGGGCACGGGGGTGCCGGTGTGCGGCGTGTGGCCGTTCCGTGACGATGAAGAGCGTTATGCTGCCGGGAAACACGCTGGTCGGAAGGTTGTTCCTGGCCGTGGTCGGGCAGGGCGCCTCCCGCGGTCGGCGTGTAGGTTCTACCCAATGAAGGCATTGCGTCGTTTCACCGTCCGTGCCCATCTGCCCGAGCGCCTGGCCGCCCTGGGGGAGCTCGCCACGAATCTGCGCTGGTCGTGGCATCCGCCGACGCAGGACCTGTTCGCCGCGCTCGATCCCCAGCGGTGGCAGGAGATGGGGCACGACCCGGTCCGGATGCTGGGCGAGGTGCCCGCGGCGCGGCTGGACGAGCTTGCCGCCGACCCCGGCTACGTCGCGCGTGTGGACTCCGCGGCGGCGGACCTGCGCGAGTACTTGGCCGCGCCGGGGTGGTTCCAGCGCCGGGCGGGCGAGGAAGGGGTGCGGGGCATCGCCTACTTCTCGATGGAGTTCGGCGTCACCGAGGTGTTGCCGAATTATTCGGGCGGCCTTGGCATTTTGGCCGGAGACCACCTGAAGGCCGCCTCCGACCTCGGCCTGCCGCTGATCGGCGTGGGATTGCTGTACCGCTCGGGCTACTTCCGGCAGTCGCTGACGACGGACGGCTGGCAAGCCGAGCACTATCCGGCGCTGGATCCGCAGGGCTTGCCGCTGCGGGCGCTCACCTCCGGCGGTTCGCCCGTGCTCATCCACGTCGCGATGCCCGACCGCAGGGTGCTGCGTGCTCGGGTGTGGATCGCGCAGGTCGGCCGGGTTCCGCTGCTGCTGCTCGACTCCGACATCGCCGAGAACGACCCGGAGTTGCGTGCGGTGACCGACCGGCTCTATGGAGGTGACCAGGAGCATCGCATCCGTCAGGAGATTCTCGCTGGCATCGGCGGTGTGCGGGCGGTGCGCGCGTACACCGCGTCCGCCGGACTGCCCGATCCCGATGTGTTCCACATGAACGAGGGCCACGCGGGTTTCCTCGGCGTGGAGCGGATCCGCGAATTCGTCGCGGCCGGGCAGGATTTCGATTCCGCGCTCGCCGCCGTTCGGGCGGGCACGGTGTTCACCACGCATACTCCGGTCCCGGCGGGCATCGACCGGTTCCCCATGCCGATGGTGCGGCGTTATTTCGGCGGCGCGCTCGGGGAATCCGAATCCGCTCTGCTGCCGGGGCTTTCGGTGGACCGGATCGTGGCTCTCGGCCGGGAGGCCGATCCGTCGGTCTTCAACATGGCGCACATGGGCTTGCGCCTGGCGCAGCGCGCCAACGGCGTGTCGAAGCTGCACGGCGAGGTGAGCCGGTCCATGTTCGCCTCGCTGTGGCCGGGCTTCGACCCGGCCGAGGTGCCGATCGGTTCGGTCACCAACGGTGTGCACGCCACCACCTGGGCCGCGCGCGAGTGGGTGGACAAGGCGCGCGAACACATCGGCGCGGAGCTGGTCGAGGAGGGGCGCGGCTGGGAACGGCTGCGCGACGTCGATCTCACCGAGTTGTGGTCGACCCGCAACACCCTGCGCGGCATCCTCGTCGAGGAGGTGCGCCGCAGGCTGCGCGTGTCCTGGTTGCAGCGTGGCGCCGCGGAGGCCGAACTCGGCTGGGTGAACGGCGTTTTCGACCCCGATGTGCTGACCGTCGGGTTCGCCCGGCGAGTGCCGACCTACAAGCGCCTCACCCTGATGCTGCGCGATCCGCAGCGGCTGCGCGCCCTGCTGCTGGATCCGCGGCGGCCGATGCAACTGGTCGTCGCGGGTAAGAGTCATCCGGCCGACGACGGCGGCAAGGCGCTGATCCAGCAGGTGGTCCGCTTCGCCGACGATCCCGAGGTGCGGCACCGGATCGTCTTCCTGCCCGACTACGACATATCAATGGCTCGCTACCTGTACTGGGGCTGCGACGTCTGGCTGAACAATCCGCTGCGCCCGCTCGAGGCCTGCGGCACCTCCGGCATGAAATCCGCGCTGAACGGCGGGCTCAATCTCTCCATCCGCGACGGCTGGTGGGACGAGATGTACGACGGCGAGAACGGGTGGGCCATTCCGACCGCGGAGGGCGTCCGGGACGAGCACCGCCGCGACGATCTGGAGGCCGCCGCGCTCTACGACTTGTTCGAGCGTGCGGTGGCGCCGCGTTTCTACGAGCGCGACGCGTCCGGGATGCCGGTGCGCTGGGTCGAGATGGTTCGCCACACGTTGCAGACCTTGGGGCCGAAGGTGCTGGCTTCCCGGATGGTCCGCGACTACGCGGTGGAGTACTACGCTCCCGCCGCCGCGGCGTCGCAGCGGGCGACGGCCGACGATTTCGCGGTGGCGCGCGCCATCGCCGAGTACCGCCACCGGGTCGAGTCGGCGTGGCCCTCGGTCAAGGTGATCCAGGTGGACAGTGCGGGGCTGCCGGACACGCCGGTGATCGGGGCGCGGCTGTCGCTCACCGCGCGGGTCGAGCTCGGTGGCTTGAGCGTGCCGGACGTGGTGGTGCAGGCGGTGCTCGGCCGGGTCTCGTCGACCGACGATCTCTCCGACACCACGACGATCCCGATGACGCACGTCGGGTCCGACGCGGGCGCCGAGCTGTTCACCGTGGACACGCCGCTGCCGCTGTCCGGCGCGGCCGGGTACACCGTGCGGGTGCTGCCGCACAACGATCTGCTGGCCTCCGACGCCGAGTTCGGACTGGTCTCCGCTCCGAGCGCTTGACCCCGGTGGCGCCGGTCACGGTGGCGCCGCCGTGGGTGTCGCGGGCAGTGAACCGTCGGCTACCGTGCCCTTGGCCCGCCCCGAATCGTTCCTGTACTGGAGTCACCCATGGTCACCGACGTTCTGCACCGGACCCGAGGACGCCTCGACGGATACTTCGGGGTTCGCTCGACCGGCTCGACCGTGAAGCGCGAACTCATGGCGGGCACGGTCACGTTCCTCGCCATGTCGTACGTCCTCGCGGTCAACCCCGCCGTGCTCGGCGATCAGGGCGCGCTGGGTGACAAAGGCATCCCGATGCAGGCGGTGTTCACCGCGACCGCTGTCGCCGCGGTATTCGGCACGCTGGTCATGGGGCTGTGGGCGCGATATCCGATCGCGCTCGCGCCGGGCATGGGACTCAACGCCTTCTTCGCCTACACGGTGGTGCTCGGCATGGGGATTCCCTGGCAGGTCGCGCTGTCGGGCACGTTCCTGTCCGGCGCCATCTTCTTCGTCCTGGCGGTGACGCGGATTCGCGAACGCATCCTCAACGCGATCCCGATGCAATTGAAGCTCGCCGTTGGCGCCGGCATCGGACTGTTCGTCGCCTTCCTCGGCTTGAAGAACGCCGGGATCGTGGTGAACAGCGAGGCGACGCTGGTCACCCTGGGCGACTTCACCAAGGGCACCACCTTGCTCGCGCTGTTCGGGTTGCTGGTGACCGTGGTGTTCCTCGTGCGCGGCTGGCACGGCGCCGTGCTCTACGGCATCGTCCTGACCACCCTCGTCGGCATCGTCAGCGGCTTGGTCGCGCTCCCCAAGGGCTTGTTCGCCGCGCCGCATGGGCTCGAGCAGACCTTCGGTCAGGCGATCGTCCATCTGCCCGACGCGTTCACCGGCCAGATGGTCGTGGTGGTGCTGACCATGCTGTTCGTCGACTTCTTCGACGCATCCGGCACGCTGATCGGCGTCGCGAACCAGGCCGGGCTGCTGGACGCGAACGGTAAGTTGCCGCGCGCGGCGAGCGCGCTGGCGGCGGACTCGGTGGGCACCATGGCGGGTGCGGTCATCGGCACCTCGACCACCACCGCCTACGTGGAATCGACCGCGGGCGTCTCGGCGGGCGGACGGACCGGGCTGACCGCCGTCACCACGGCGGGCTGGTTCTTCGTGGCCATGTTCTGTTTTCCGATCTTCGCGGTCGTTGCGGGCTCCAGCGAGGTGACCGCGCCCGCGCTCATCGTGGTCGGCATCCTGATGGCCCGATCGCTGGGGCAGATCGACTGGAACCGCCTGGAGTACTCGGTGCCCGCGTTCATCACCATTGTGATGATGCCGCTGACGTACTCGATCGCCAACGGCCTGGCCATGGGGATGCTGCTGTACCCGGTGGTCATGGCGGCCAAGGGCCGCGTCAAGGATGTGCATCCGGCGATGTGGGCACTGATGCTGGTGTTCCTCGGCTACTTCTTCTTCCTCGCGGAATGACTTTCCGCTCGCCCGAGCGCTGAACCATCCTTCCCGCCCGACCGTGGAATAGACCGAGAGGTTGGGTAGTTGCCCCCGTTCGTGCGATAATCGGACCGCAGTCCGCTTTCTTCGCCGAAGTAACGATCATGTCCGGGAACGACAGCGCAGGGATGAGGACCACCATGACGATCAAATCCGTACTCGACAGAACCGGAACCGATTCCGAGCTGGACCGAATCGCCCCCGACATCGGCCTGCTGGTCGTGCGAGTCGTCTTCGGCGGCCTGCTCGCGGCGCACGGCGCGCAGAAGCTGTTCGGCTGGTGGGGCGGGCCCGGTCTGCAAGCCAACGCCGACGGCTTCGAGAAGATGGGCTACAACCCGGGCAAGGTATTCGGGACGCTGGCGGGGTTGAGCGAATTAACCGGCGGCCTCCTCTTGCTGCTCGGTCTGCTGACGCCGCTGGCCGGAGCGATCGTGCTGGGCACGATGATCAACGCGATCAACGCCACCTGGGCCGGTGGCCTGCTGGGCGGTTACGAGATGGGTCTGCTGTTCGCGGTGGTCGGCGCGGCGCTGCCCTTCACCGGGCCGGGTAAGTTCTCGTTGGACGCCGGGCGTCCGTGGGAGCGACACGGATTCGTGTGGGGTGTGGGAGCGCTGATCCTCGCCGTCGCCGCGGGCGTGCTCACGCTGATCCTGAAGTGGGTGCTCTGAGCCTGCGGCGCAGACGGATTCGCGGCGCTCGCGTTGCCGGCCACGCTGTTCGAGGTGGCGTGGTGGCCGTGCGCCGTTGTCACACCTTCGCCGCGGCGGCCAGCCTGCTCAGTGCTTTTACCACGACCTCAGGGTCGGCCGTCTCCCAGTACGGCGGCAGCGACGCGCGCAGGTATCCGCCATAGCGAGCGGTCGCGAGGCGGGAATCCAGGATGGCCACCACACCGCGATCGTCGACGCTGCGCAGCAGGCGGCCGGTGCCCTGCGCGAGCAGCAGAGCCGCGTGGTTGGCGGCCACGGTCATGAAGCCGTTGCCGCCACGCATCTCCACGGCGCGTTGCCTAGCCGCCAGCAGCGGATCGTCCGGGCGGGGAAAAGGGATGCGGTCGAGGATCACCAGACTCAGCGACGGTCCAGGCACGTCGACGCCCTGCCACAGCGACAGCGTGCCGAACAGGGAGGTCTCCGGGTCGTCGGCGAACTTGCGGACCAACGCGCCCGTCGCGTCCTCGCCCTGGCACAGCACCGGTGTGTGCAACCGTTCGCGGAGTGCGTCGGTGGCCGCGCGGGCGGCGCGCATCGAGGAGAACAAGCCGAGGGTGCGTCCGCCCGCGGCCGTGATCAGTCGTTCGATCTCGTCCAGGTAGGCAGGTGCGAGCCCGTCGCGGCCCGGCGCGGGCAGGTGTTTGGCGACGTAGAGGATGCCGGACTTGGCATGGTCGAACGGTGACCCGACATCGAGCGAACTCCAGCGCACGCTGTCGGCGTCCGACGGCGCCTGCGCCCCATTCGCGGTGGCCGGGTCGGTGCGATTGCCCGACTGCGCGGGCAGGCCCCAGGTGACCGCGAGGCCGTCGAACGAGCCGCCGATCTGCAACGTGGCGGAGGTGAGCACGACGGTCGCTGCGCCGAAGAGCCTGCTGCGCAGCAGCCCGCCCACCGACAGCGGCGCCATCCGCAGCGACCGGCGCACGACGCCCCGGATCTCGTCGGCGGCCAGCCAGATGACGTCGCGGCGGGCGGCGGGATCGGGCTCGTCGAACGCCGTCAGCGCGCGGACCGCGCTGTCGTGCACCTCGTCGAGCGCGGCCAAGGCCATGGTGCGGGCGGCGGAACTCTCCGGGTCGCCCTGCGCGGTGGTGCTGCCAGGGGGCGCGAGCGCGGTGCGCGCGTTCCACGCGCCGTCGCGGACCAGGGCCAGTACCGGGGCCACGCCGTCGGGCAGGGTGTCCCACCGGGCGGCGGGCAGCTCGTCCAGCACGGTGTGCCAGGCCTCTGCGGCGCCCTCCAGGCGGTCGACCTCCTGCTCGTCGATGAGCTTGGCGCAACGCCGGGCTGCCGCGCTGATCGCGGCGGAGGTCAGTTCGGCGGTGGCCACGCCGGTGACCCGGTCGACCAGCTCATGCGCCTCATCGATGACCACGACGTCGTGTTCGGGGAGCACCTGGATGCCGCTGATCGCGTCGATGGCCAGCAGCGCGTGGTTGGTCACCACCACGTCGGCCTGCGCCGACTCGGTTCTGGCGCGCTCGGCGAAGCAATCCTGGCCGAAGGAGCAACGCGACTTGCCCAGGCATTCCCGCGATGACACGCTCACCTGCCGCCAGGCCCGATCGCTCACGCCGGGAGCGAGTTCGTCGCGGTCGCCGGTGTCGGTGTCGGAGGCCCATTCGTTGAGCCGTTGCACTTCGCGACCGAGGCGCGAGATCGCGAACGCGTCGAACAACTCCGCTTCGGCGGGCTCGTCCGGTACGGCGCTGTTGATCTTGTTCAAGCACAGATAGTTGTTGCGGCCCTTGAGGATGGCGAACTTCGGCGTGCGTCCCAACGGGCCGCTGAGCGCCTCGGCCAAGCGCGGAAGGTCACGGTCGACCAGCTGACGTTGCAGCGCGATCGTGGCCGTGGAGACCACCACCGTGCGGCCGGTGCGCACGGCGTGGCGCAGGCTCGGCACCAGATACGCCAGCGACTTGCCGGTGCCCGTGCCCGCCTGCACGGCGAGATGCTCCTTGGTATCGATCGCGTGGTCCACCGCCGCGGCCATCGTCACCTGCCCGGCGCGCTCCTTGCCGCCCAGCGCGTGTACGGCGGTAGCCAGAAGATCGGATACGGGGGGCAGTTCGGGCACGCCAGCAGCCTACTCGGCGCCTCCGACAGGGCAGGGCGGTCGCGGAGACCGGACGGTCTATCGGGTGATGCCGCCTTCCAGGTCGACGCCGGCCCCGCGCATGCGGTCCAGCGCGAGGGCGACCGTTTCGGGTGCGACTCCCGCGGTGAGATCGAGCAGGACGCGGGTGTCGAAACCCTCGATGCGCGCGTCCAGCGCGGTGGCGCGCACGCAGTGATCGGTCGCGATGCCCACCACGTCGACGGCGTCGACGCCGCGGTCGTGCAGCCAGTCGGCCAGCCCGGTGCCGTCCTCGGTCGTGCCCTCGAACCCGGAGTAGGCCGCCGAGTACGCGCCCTTGGAGAAGACCGCATCGATGGGTTCGGTGGTCAGGGCGGGGTGGAAGTCGGCGCCCTGCGTGCCGACCCGGCAGTGCGGCGGCCAGCTGTCGATGTAGTCGGGCGCGTCGGAGAAATGCGCACCGGGATCGACGTGATGATCGCGGGTGGCCACGATCGCGCCGTAGTTCGCCGCCGCGAGGTGCTCACTGATCCGGGCCGCCACGGCGGCGCCGCCCGCGACCGCGAGCGAACCGCCCTCGCAGAAATCGTTCTGGACGTCGACGATGATCAGTGCCCGGGTCATGGCGACCTCCCGCGATGTGGCTGAACAACTGTTTCAGATTCTGCCGCTCGGTCGGACGCTCGTTCAGCCGACTCGCGGGAAATTCACATGCGCGCGATGTAAACGCGGCCTGCGCCCACGGTGATTACCGGGTGCCCCTTTCGTCGGCGGCCGGATGCGCCGCCTTCCAGCACGGAGACCCTCATGAGCCCTGCCAAACTGTTCCGCAGCGTAATCGTCGCCACCACCGTGTTCCTGGCGGTCTTCTTCCTGCTCGGCTCCCGCCCCGCGGAGCCGTCGGCTTGGGTGTGGTTCGGGATCACCGGAGTGGTGTTCGCGCTGCTCTTCGCCGCCGGGCTGCGGCTGGTGACCCGCGTCGACGAGCGCAGGCGCTGACCTCAGACGAAGGTGGTCACCACAGCGGGTTCACCCGCCGACAGCTTGAGGCCCTCCCACGGCAGGCTGATCAGTCCGCGCGCGACCAAGTCGCGGCTCTCGGCGAGGGTGGGCAGGTCATCGACCTGCTTGCCCTCCCGGATCAAGGGGACCAGCAGCTCACGGGATCGGAAGCCGTTGCGGGGCGGCATCGGCCCCGCCGCCGGATAGACGATCTCCTCGACGATCGTGCCGGTGTCGCGGGCCAAGCGGAGCGCCTTCTTCGTACCGCCACGAGACTGCTTGTGACTGCTGCGTTTGGCGACCGGCACCCCTTCGACTTCGACCAGCTTGTAGACCATCCCGGCCGTCGGCGCGCCGGAGCCGGTGACCAGGGCCGTTCCGACACCGTAGACGTCGACCGGCTCGGCGCGCAGCGCGGCGATGGCGTACTCGTCGAGATCGCCGGAGACCACGATGCGGGTCTTGGTGGCCCCGAGCGCGTCGAGCTGGTCGCGCACCTGCCTGGCCAGGACACCGAGATCGCCGGAGTCGATCCGCACGCCGCCCAGCTCTGTTCCCGCGACCTCGATGGCCGTCGCGACGCCCCTGGTGATGTCGAAGGTGTCCACCAGCAGCGTCGTCCCGACTCCCAGCGTCTGCACCTGGCTGCGGAACGCTTCGGCCTCGTGCGCCCCGTCGGGGCCGCTGTGCAGCAGGACGAACGCGTGCGCGCTGGTGCCCGCCCCCGGGATCCCGTAGCGGCGCACCGCCTCCAAGTTCGAGGTGGCGTCGAAACCGGCGAGATACGCGGCGCGCGCGCAGTCCGCCGCGGCCAGCTCGTGGGTGCGCCGCGAGCCCATCTCGATCATCCGGCGGCCGCCCGCGGCGCTGACCATCCGTGCCGCGGCGGCCGCGATCGCGCTGTCGTGATTGAGAATCGAGAGGACCAGCGTCTCCAGCACGACGCATTCGGCGAAGCTGCCGCGCACCGAGAGGATCGGGGAGCCCGGGAAGTACAGCTCGCCCTCTGGGTAGCCGTCGATGTCGCCGGTGAATCGGTAGTCACGCAGCCAGTCCAACGTCCGCCGATCCGAGAACGAGGCGGCGACGGACAGTTCCGCATCGCCGAACCGGAACTGCCGCAGCGCGTCGAGCACCCGGCCGGTACCCCCGACCACGCCGTAGCGGCGACCGTTTGGCAAACGTCTAGCGAACACCTCGAAGGTGCACTGCCGATGCGCCGAACCATCGGCGAGCGCCGCGGCGAGCATGGTCAGTTCGTACTGGTCGGTCAGCAGTGCCGTGCTGGTCACGCCGTCACGCAGGTCCACGCTGTCACTGTAGACAGAACGGTCGGCTCACGCCGTCCGGCATCGGCCCGGTGAACCGGCGAAAACCCGAATCGGGGCTGCGTGGGTGTTGTTTATCCGGTGTCGAGTCGTACCCTTGACCCTATGGCCTTGTGCAACACAGTCCGGGGTGACGTCGTTGTGGACGCCGCGAACGCGACATTGTCGGCGGCACAGGCGACACCCGAAGCGGTGGAGTACACCGAGATCCTGGAGGCGGAGGACCGCCCGTGGGTGACCGTGGTCTGGGACGATCCGGTCAATCTCATGCACTACGTCACGTATATCTTCCAGAAGCTTTTCGGTTACAGCAAAGCGAAGGCGACCGAGCTGATGCTCAAGGTCCACAACGAGGGCAAGGCGGTGGTCTCGTCCGGTTCCCGCGACAAGATGGAACACGATGTTCAGCGGCTGCACGCCGCCGGACTTTGGGCCACCATGCAGCGGGACGACTGACCAGCGCGACTACCCTGACGCCGTGCGCAAGTGGAGCAGGAAGAACTCGCTGAGCGGTCTCAAACTGCGATCCGAAATGGACGCACGTGAGGCCAACGTGCTTCGGTCCCTGGTCGGTGCGGTCTCCGGGCTGCTCACCGAGCGCGCCGGGTCGGCGCCCGACGACGACTTGGCCGCCCTCACCGGACTGCGATCCGGCAACACCGTCCCGCCGGAGGATCCGCGGCTGCGCAGACTGCTGCCGGACTTCCACCGCAACGAGCCCGGCTCGCCGGACGCCGAACGCGCCGACCTCAACAGCGCGCTGCGCGGTCTGCACGAGCCCGACATCATCGACGCCAAGCTGGCGGCGGGCTCGGTCGTGCTGGACACCGTGCCGAGCGCGGGCGGCAAGATCGTCATCACCCCCGAGCAGGCCGACGCGTGGTTGACCGCGCTCACCGACGTGCGGCTGGCGCTGGGCACGGTGCTGAACATCGATGCCGACACGCCCGACCATCTCGATCCCGACGATCCGCGCGCCCCGCACCTGGACGTGTACCACTGGCTGACCTGGATGCAGGACTCGCTGCTCCAGGCGCTGGCTCCCTGACCGGCCGCGCTGCGATGATCGGCGCGAACCGACCAGCAGTCCCGCGCCGTGAGGAGTACCGATGGTGAATGCCGAACCGGGTGAACGCAACTCGCTCGCCGATGTGCCCGGAGTACTGGTCGGTCATCATCACGTCCTCGATCCGGACGCCACGCTCGGTTCCGGATCGGCGACGGGATGCACGGTGGTGCGCGTGCCGGGCGGCGCGGTGGCGGCGGTCGACGTGCGCGGCGGCGGGCCTGGTACCCGTGAGACCGATCTGCTCGATCCGATGAACACCGTCCGGCAGATCGACGCGATTCTGCTCACCGGCGGCAGCGCCTTCGGGCTCGCCGCGGCCGACGGCGTGATGCGGTGGCTGGAGGAGAACGGCGCGGGCATCGTGATGGACCCGGCGGACCCGAGCCGGGTGGTGCCCATCGTCCCCGGCGCGGTGATCTTCGATCTTCCGGTCGGCGCGTGGGACATCCGTCCGACCGCCGAGTTCGGCTACCGGGCCGCCGCGGCGGCGGACGTCGACTTCGCTCGCGGTTCGGTCGGTGCGGGCGTCGGCGCGCGCGCCGGTTCGATCAAAGGGGGGATCGGCACGGCGAGCATCGTGCTGGGTGATGGCGTGGCCGCGGGAATCACCGTCGCGGCGCTGGTCGTGGCGAATCCGGTCGGCTCGGTGTTCGATCCCCGCACGGGGTTGCCGTGGGGGTGCGGCACCGATGGGCCCGGCTTCTTCGGTCTGCGGCAGGCGACCCCGGAGCAACTGGCGGCGGCGAACGCGCTGCCGGTGAAGGGCACCGTGCTCAACACCACGATCGGCGTCGTGGCCACGGACGCACCGCTCGATCCGGCCGGATGCAAGCGCGTCGCGGCCACCGCGCACGACGGGCTGGCCAGGGCGATCCGTCCCGCGCACTCGCCCCTGGACGGGGACACCCTCTTCGCGCTCGCCACCGGAACGGCGGAGGAGGGCGGCGACTTGCCGTTGCCGCCCGCCTTCCCCGCCGATCTGCTTGTCCTGGACCAGATCTGCACCGCCGCCGCCGTCTGCGTCGAACGCGCCATCGTCGACGCGATCCGCTCGGCGCACCCAGTGGCGGGCATCCCGGCCTACAACGACCTGTTCGGTGTTTGAACAGGCGATGCCGGGAACCGGGGGACCGGGCGACGTCGCCGGGGGAATAGCCGAATATCCTGGCTCGTTGTCGACTGCGATGGGTCGGCGTTGTGGAAAGGTGTGCGACTCGTGCTGGTGATCAGGGCCGACCTCGTGGAGGCGATGGTGGCGCACGCGCGCGCCGATCACCCCGATGAGGCCTGCGGTGTCATCGCGGGGCCGGAGGGTTCGGATCGTCCGGAGCGCTTCATCGCCATGGTCAACGCCGAGCGTTCGCCCACGTTCTACCGCTTCGACTCCGGCGAGCAGTTGAAGGTGTGGCGCGCGATGGACGACGCCGACGAGGCGCCGGTCGTCATCTACCACTCGCACACCGCCACCGAGGCCTATCCGAGCCGGACCGACGTGTCGTACGCCTCCGAGCCGTTCGCGCACTACGTGCTGATCTCAACCCGCGATCCCGAGCGGCACGAGCTGCGCAGCTACCGGATCGTCGACGGCGAGGTCACCGAGGAGCCGGTGCGGATCGTCGACGCGTACGAGAACTAGACCGATGCCTGTTCGCGAAACCGAGGAGTACCCATGCCGGTAACCGTCTCCATTCCGACCATCATGCGCGGCCTCACCGGAGGTGAGAAGCGCGTGCAGGCCGAGGGCGCCACGCTGTCGGCGCTGATCGACGACCTGGAGGCCAACCACCCCGGGCTCGCCGAGCGCCTGCTGAAGGACGGCAAGCTGAACCGCTACGTCAATATCTACGTCGACGACGAAGACGTGCGCTTCGCGGGCGGGCTGGCCGCCGAAGTGCCCGAGGACGCCAGCGTCACGATCCTGCCCGCCGTGGCCGGAGGCTGACCCGTCCCGTGGCGCGTTACGAATCGCTGATCGCGACTCTCGGCAATACCCCGCTGGTCGGGCTGCGCACCCTGTCCCCGCGATGGGACGGTGACGATCACGTGCGGCTGTGGGCCAAGCTGGAGGATCGCAACCCCACCGGCTCGATCAAGGACCGGCCCGCCCTGCGGATGATCGAGCAGGCCGAGGCCGACGGGCTGCTGCGGCCCGGTTGCACGATTCTCGAACCCACCAGCGGCAACACGGGCATCTCGCTGGCCATGGCGGCGAAGCTCAAGGGATACCAGCTGGTCTGCGTGATGCCCGAGAACACCTCGGTGGAGCGGCGGCAGTTGCTCACCATGTTCGGGGCCAGGATCATCGATTCCCCGGCCGCGGGCGGCTCCAATCAGGCCGTCGCGCTGGCGAAGAAGATCGCCGCGGAGAACCCCGATTGGGTGATGCTCTACCAGTACGGCAATCCGGCGAACACGGCGGCGCACTACGAGACGACCGGCCCGGAAATTCTGGCCGACCTGCCCGAGATCACCCATTTCGTCGCGGGTCTCGGCACCACGGGCACGCTGATGGGGACCGGCCGCTTCCTGCGGGAGAAGGTGCCCGGCATCGAGATCGTGGCCGCCGAACCGCGTTACGGCGAACTGGTCTACGGCCTGCGCAACATCGACGAGGGATTCATCCCCGAGTTGTACGACGAGAGCGTGCTGACCACCCGTTTTTCGGTCGGCCCGTACGACGCGGTGAAACGCACCCGCGAACTGGTGCTCGAAGAGGGCATCTTCGCCGGGATCTCCACCGGCGCCATCCTGCACGCCGCGCTCGGCGTCGCCCGCAAGGCGGTCAAGGCGGGCACGCGCGCCGACATCGCGTTCGTGGTCGCCGACGGCGGATGGAAATACCTGTCGACCGGGGCCTACGACGGCACGCTCGAAGAGGCGGAAGAGCGGCTCGACGGCCAGCTCTGGGCCTGATTCCCGGCCGCGCCGGTACCCTCGGTGAGGCGGGGCCACGTCCCCGCCACGGCGAGGAGGTGGCCATGACCGGCGCGGGACTCGGGCCGTCGTTCGACCCTGATCGGCCGGCTGCGCTTCGTGCGCAATTGGGCAAGCCCGCCGGTGTGCCCACAGCGCCCGCCACCGCGGGCTTCGCCGCGATCAAGCAACTGTGGCTGCGGGCCGGCGTGCTGATCGCCGGATTCGTGGGGGTGCTGTACGGCGTCGAAGGGGTCGACACCGCCGTCGGTGGCCGGCTCGACCACGCGGGCATCGAGCCGCGCCGCGCCGACGGGCTGACCGGCATCCTGTTCGCCCCGTTGTTGCACGGCGGCTGGCCACATCTGATCGGCAACACGCTCCCGGTACTGGTGCTCGGCTTCCTGGTCCTGGTGACGGGCATCGGCCGCGGGCTGGCCGCGACCGCGATCATCTGGCTGGGGGCCGGGCTCGGCGTCTGGCTCACCGGGGCGACGGGGAGTACGCATATCGGCGCGTCGTCGCTGGTGTTCGGCTGGCTGACCTTCCTCATCTCCCGTGGCTGGTTCGCGCGCAACGTCGGGCAGATCGTGCTCGGTCTCGTGGTGCTGGCCCTCTACGGGTCGCTGCTGTGGGGCGTTCTGCCGGGACAGCCCGGAATCTCTTGGCAGGGGCATCTATTCGGCGCGTTGAGTGGATTGCTGGCCGGCTGGGTACTCTCTGGAGATGCACGACGAAACCGCCGCGGGGACCGAGCCGGAATCGGCGCGTCGCCGCGGTGACCGGGCGGCCCGCCGGAGATGTGGGGGGATCCTTTCTTGAGTGAGAATTCCGCGTGGCAGCATGGGGGAATGCGCCTTACCGTCCTCGGGTGCTCGGGCAGTGTGTCCGGCCCGGACTCTCCCGCGTCGGGTTACCTGCTGACCGGCCCGGACATGCGGCCGACGGTGATCGATTTCGGTCCGGGAGTGCTCGGCGCGTTGCAGCGCCACGCCGATCCCGGTGAGGTCGACATCTTCCTGACCCATCTGCACGCCGACCACTGCCTGGACCTGCCCGGTTTGCTGGTATGGCGCCGCTACCACCCGACGCCCCCGGAGGGCAAGGCGATCGTGCGCGGCCCGTCGGACACCTCGTTGCGCATCGGCAACGCCTCCGCCGAGGTCGGCGGCGAATGCGACGACTGGTCCGATGTGATCGACATGCGGCCCTGGGTCGAAGACGAGTCCATCTCCTTCGGGCCGGGTCACACCGTCACCGCGCGCCGGATGTACCACCCCCCGGAGTCCTACGGTCTGCGGATCGTCACCGCCGCGGGACGCACTTTCGTCTACACCGGCGACACCGCACTCTGCCCTCAGGTCCACGAACTCGCGCAGGGCGCAGACATCCTGATGGCGGAAGCGTCCTGGACCCACGACCCGGCGAATCGCCCTCCCGGCATCCACCTTTCGGGCACCGAGGCGGGCCGGATCGCCGCCGAGGCAGGCGTGAAGGAACTGCTGCTCACCCACATCCCCCCGTGGACTTCCCGCGAGGACGTGATCGCCGAGGCGAAAGCAGAGTTCACCGGCCCCGTGCATGCGGTGGCTCCGGGCGAAACCTTCGATCTCTGACCGAATCCCGGGTAACGCCGGGCATGACGCGAACTTCACGAGCGGAACCGCGTCACCGGCCTTGTACAGCACACCGGTCTGCCGAATGACGCGCCGATCCCCGAGTCCGTACGTCCCCTTCGACGACCGATTCGCGGCCTGACTCGACCCGGGTGCCGACCATCCCGCGCAACCGTGACAGGCCTCGCCGATCCGCGTTCCCGCTCGCGGTGCGATAACGGCGGTATCCGCGTGCGGAACCACGGCGGGCACACGGACCGAATTTGCGCCGCATCCGCTCAGCCATGGGTAGCGACCGTCGTCCCCAACGCGCCCAGCTCGCCTCAACCACGGGTTTCGAGCGAAGCGAGAACGAGCATGCGCCGTTCGCGGCCCGGCTCGCGTTTGCGCGACCGTCGCGTACGCGACGAAGGAGCAAGCGGCGGCCGCGCAAACGCGAGCCATGAAGGGGCCGCGAACACGCCGCGACGAAGTCGCGGCAAATTGAACACAGTAGGCTGTGGCCGTGTCGAGACGAGCCGATGGCAGGGCGGACGATGAGCTCCGCGAGGTCCGGATCACCCGTGGTTTCACCACGCATCCAGCTGGTTCGGTGCTGGTGGAGTTCGGGCAGACGCGGGTGATGTGCACCGCGAGCGTCACCGAGGGGGTGCCGCCGTGGCGGCGTGACTCCGGGTTGGGCTGGCTCACCGCCGAGTACGCGATGTTGCCAGCCGCGACGCACACTCGCAGCGGGCGGGAATCGGTGAAGGGCCGGATCGGCGGACGGACCCAGGAGATCAGCCGTCTGATCGGCCGCTCGCTGCGCGCCTGCATCGACCTCGCCGCGATAGGGGAGAACACCATCGCCATCGACTGCGATGTGCTCCAGGCCGACGGCGGTACCAGGACGGCCGCCATCACCGGCGCCTACGTGGCGCTGGCGGATGCCGTGACCTATCTCGGCGCGGCGGGCGCGCTGGCCGACCCGCAGCCGATCTCCTGTGCGATCGCCGCGGTGAGCGTCGGCGTGGTCGACGGCCGGGTGCGGGTGGATCTGCCCTACGAGGAGGACTCGCGCGCCGAGGTCGATATGAACGTGGTCGCGACCGATACCGGAACGCTGGTGGAGATCCAGGGCACCGGCGAGGGCGCCACCTTCCCGCGCTCCACGCTGGACAAGTTGCTCGATGCCGCGCTCGCGTCCTGCGAGCAGTTGTTCGTCGTGCAGAAAGAGGCGCTGGCGCTGCCGTATCCCGGCGTGCTTCCCGAGCCCGCCGAGTCGAAGAGGAAGTGATGACCCGCCGTCTGCTGGTGGCCAGCCGCAACACCAAGAAACTGAACGAACTGCGCCGCATCCTCGACGAGGCAGGCATCGCCGGAATCGAGATCGTCGGATTGAACGATGTTCCCCCGTACGACGAGGCGCCCGAGACCGGCGCGACGTTCGAGGAGAACGCGCTGGCCAAAGCGCGCGACGGCGCCGTGGCCACCGGATTGGCTTGCGTCGCCGACGATTCCGGTATCGAGGTGGACGCGTTGAACGGCATGCCGGGTGTGCTGTCGGCGCGCTGGTCGGGCAAGCACGGCGACGACGCGGCGAACAACGCGCTGCTGCTGGCACAGCTGTCGGATGTGCCGGACGAGCGGCGCGGCGGGCGGTTCGTGTCCACCTGCGCGCTGGTGGTGCCCGGCGGCGCGGAGACCGTGGTGCGCGGCGAATGGCCCGGCTCGATCGGGCGGAAGCCGGTGGGCGACGGCGGTTTCGGCTACGACCCGCTGTTCGTCCCGGAAGGCGGCGATGTCACCGCGGCCCAGTTGACGCCCGCCCAGAAGGACGCGGTGTCGCATCGCGGGCGGGCGCTGGCCCAGTTGACGCCCGCGCTGGCTGCGCTCGCCGAAGGCTGACGCCTCAGACGCCGAAGGTCTGCTTGACCTGCTTGGCGTTGACGTGTTCGACGAAGAACGACAGCAACGGGATGGTGCCCGCGAGCAGGGTGCCGACGGTGCGCAGGACCGGCCAGCGGACCTTGACCGCGAGGTCGGCGGTGACCAGCAGGTAGACGAAGTACACCCAGCCGTGCACGACCGCGATCCAGCTGGGGGTGGCCACGTCGAAGCCGTACTTGGCGATCATCTCACCGGTGAGCAGCAGCAACCAGAGGCCGGTGATCCAGGCCAGCGCCCGATAGCGCAGCAGCGCCGGACCGATCTTGGCGGCGTTCCCGGCCCTGGCCGGGGCAGCGGTGGTCTCGGTGGAATTCTCGCTGGTGGTCAACCGGCGCTCCTCTCGCGGGTGTGCAGGCCTGCCGTGCGGACCTGTTCTTCGATGTCGTCGGCGTGCAGCGCGGCGAGGTATCGGTTGTACTCGGCGAGCACGGGGTCATCATCCCGGACGGCCTTCGGGCGCTCGGGCAGCAGTCCCGCCGGGAGTTCGGTCGGCGCGATCGGCTTCGCGGCGCGCTTGGCTGTGGGTGCATCGCGCCGCGAAGCCGCGGCGGACTCGTTCTTTTCCTCTGGTTCGCCTGCCTCGCGTTCCAGCCGCACGAACCGGAAGTAGGCGAAGACGGCGAAACCCGCGAACAGGGGCCACTGCAGCGCGTAGCCGAGATTCTGTGCGGTGCCGGTCGCGGACTCGTACCGTTCCCACTGCCACCAGGCCAGCCCCAGGCAGCCCAGCGCGGCGACGATCACCAGCGCGATGAGGGCCGGGCGGTTGTGTGCCGAGCGGCGGGGTGAGGCGGACACGGCTTCTACGGTACCCGTTCTACTACGCGGGCCGTAGAACAAGGTGCGCCGTCCCGCGCCTGCTGTGACCACGGTCATCGAGGCGACGAACGGTGCGGAGCGGACCGGCGCTCGGGGCGGTGTCGGATGCCGAGACGAGCGGCCGCGCGCCCGCTGCCGGATGTGGCTTCCGATGTGGCAGCGGGCCGCTGCAAATCACGCAGTCGTCACGAGTGGTGCCGCTCGCCGCCATGTGGCAGCGCGCATCGGGCGTCCGCTCCGGCGCGTGCCACCGAGCGCGCGGCCGGACTCCGCCTGCGGTGAACTCGACGAGTCGGCCCGGTTCGACCGCAGGTGCCGCGCGCACGACGCGGACCCTTCCGGGCGCATCGACAACCGGGCCCCCGGCGTGCAGTTGCCGCTGACTGCTCCGGTGTTGCTCCGCTCAGAACGAGTAGGTGACTCCGGTCTTGCGCTCCGACTCTGCCCACAGCCGCTGCCACAGGTCCTTGTTCTGCGACAGGCGGGTGGACGACGAGGGTTTCACCGGGCCCTGGCTGCCGAAGAGCCGGGTCGGGCCCCAGTAGGTCTCGGGATCGGCGTCCGGCATGGTGGCGGCGAACAACGTCGAGTGCGCGGCCTTGGCGGGCGAGTGCCCGATCAGGCGGATGAACGGCTTGGCGATGTGGTCGAGCGGGGTCTCGGTGTGCGCGAAGAGGTCGGTGGCCGAGACACCGGGGTGCACCGCGTAGGAGCGCTTGCGGGAGCCGGATTCACGCAGCCTGCGCTGCAGTTCACGGGCGAACATCAGATTGCACAGCTTGGCCTGCGCATAGGCGAGATTGCGCTGGTAGCGGCGCTTTTCGTAGTCGAGGTCGTCGATCCAGAGCTTCGGCGTCTGCTTGTGCGCGATGCTGGAGAGGGTGACCACCCGATCGGTGATCCGGTCCAGCAGGAGGCCGGTGAGCGCGAAGTGCCCGAGGTGATTGACGCCCCACTGGGTCTCGAAGCCGTCTTTGGTTCACGAGAACGGGATGTTCATCAGGCCGGCGTTGTTGACCAGGACGTCGAATTCGCCGCTGTCGTCGGCGAACTTGCGCACCGAGGACAGATCGGCCAGGTCCAGTTCCGCCACACGGACATCGCCGTCGATGCCCGCGGCGACCTCTTTCGCCTTGACCGCGTTGCGGCAGGCCATGATCACGGTCGCGCCCTTGGACGCCAGGACTTTCGTGGTGACGGCGCCCAAGCCGCCGTTCGCGCCGGTGATGACAAAGGTGCGTCCCGTCTGGTCCGGGATCTCAGCTGGTTTCCACGCCATGCGCCAACCTTACTCTGGAGTAAGTTTCCGGGGAAGATATCGGCATCGATCGTCTCAGACGCAAGGGCTCGTGTCGCGGAACGCGCCCGCGACACGAGCTGTCGGCCGGGTCGTTCAGCGGCCGCTGCCGATGGGTTGCCCGAAGGCGGCCGCGAGTACGGCACCCACCGTGTCGCTCCACACCTGCCAGGTGGCGGGGTCCAACGTCATCGAGCCGACATCGGTGATGGTGACGCCGCCGGCCACCGGCGCGCCCGCGAAGCGGTCCTTCAGCCACAGCAGCGCGCGCGGTGCCGCGATCGGGTCCAGAGTCAGGTGCTCGCTGAAGTGGTCGCGGATGTACTCGACCCGCGCGCCCGGGTCCTCGGCATAGGTTCCGACGAGCTCGTTGACCGGTCCGACCGGGATCAGCCAGTCGGCATTGGCCTGGTACATCAGCATCGGCATGTCCGGCACGGCCTTGCCGAGCTTCGTCTTGTGCAGCACGTCGGCGACAGCGGGGTCGGTGAAGGGATTCTTCGCCAGCATCCCGAGGTTGTCGGCGAACGGGAACAGCGCGGCCTGGTAGCTGGCGCAGAGTTGTTCCTTGCCCGCGATCATGAGCTTGCCCAGGCCGTTCGCGTTCTCGTCGAGGAATTTCCGCAGCTCGGGATATTCGCGCGAGACGCCGAGCGCGCCCGCGAAGATCAGCCCGGCGGAGAGATTGCCGTTGGCCATCCGCAATGCGGCCGACAGGTCGGCGGGGATGCCGCCCTCCGCGGTGCCGACCACGTTGAGTTCGGGTGCGTAGTCGCGCTTCAGTTCGGCGGCCCAGCCGGTGGCGATCGCGCCGCCGGAGTAGCCCATCATCCCGACCCTGGTCCCGGTCCCGGACAGTTGCATCGGTGCGAAGTTCTCCGCGGCGCGAATGCCGTCGAGCGTGATCCGGCCCGCCAAAGGACCTGCGGCGTAAGCCGAGTCGGGCCCCTGGTGGTCGGGGATCACCGCGGCCCAGCCTTGGGCCAGTGCGGCCTGCACCTCGAGGAACTGGGCCGCCACCAGGGTGGAGCCGGTCAAGGTCGCGGGGATGGAACCCATCTGGAGTTGATACGACGGCATGCAGTAGTTGCCGGTCGAGTCTTCGGCGATCTGGTAGGAGAACAGCGGCCGGTCGGCGACGTAGCCGCGCGGCTTGATCACCGTGGCCACGGCGGGGATGGCCTCGCCGCGGGAGTTGGTGGAGCGGTAGGACAACTGCCAGGCGTCCACGTTCACCGGGAGCAGCGACAGGTTCGCCAGATTCACCTGGCGTGCGGCGATGATCTGGCCGGGGGACAAGTCGGTGTAGGTCTGCGCGGGCGGGCGATAGAACGCCGGGTCGAAGCCCGGCGGCAGCGGCGGAAGGGGGAACGGCAGTGCGGGCTGGACCACCGGATCGTCCGGCGCGGGCTCGGCGGCTGCCGAGGCGGGGAGGAAGGGCAGTCCCACCGCCACCACGGCGAGCGCCGCGAGCAGCTTCGGTGCGTGCTTGCGCGAAATGACCACGCGAGAACCTCTTCGTTCTGTGAGCCACATTTGTGAGCCCCATCGGTTTCAGACTGGACCCGAGTATGCGGCGTCATGACCCGGATCACAAGTACGAATCGGGCGGCGGCCAAGGCATGCGGGGTAGTTCGTGGTCGCCGGGATTTCGCTACGGTGAGAGATATGACGGCGACAGTGGGCAGGCAATACGGCGGGCGTGCCGTCGTGGAGCGGAAAGCCGAGCGGCGTCAGCGGTTCCTCGACGCGGCCACCCGGATCTTCGCCGAGCGCGGTTACGCCGATTGCTCGCTGGCCGACGTATGCGCCGCCGCGGGTCTGTCCAAGCGTCAGTTCTACGAGGAGTTCCAGACCAGGGAGGACGTTCTGGTCGCCGCATACGACCGGATCCAGAACGAGGCCGCCGCGGCCGTGGTCGCGCGGATGGACGCGCTCGACCCGCGGTTCGACCTGCGCGCCGCGATGACCGCCGTGGTGACCGCTTATCTCGAGTCGATCGGCGCCGATCCCTACCGCGCCAAGGTCGCCTTCATCGAAGTGGTGGGCGTGAGCGAACGGATGGAGCGGCACCGCCGCGAACGCAGGCACGCGTGGGCTTCCGTGCTGGAAACCCACGTGGTTCCGGTGGTTGCTCCCGGTTCGCGGGTGCGCGGCACGCCGGGGTGGGGGGCGAGCGCCTTGATCGGCGCGATCAACGGGCTGGCGCACGAGTGGGTGCTCGCCGATCCGCGTCCGTCGGTGGCCGAACTCGTCGATCTGCTCGTGCCCATCGCGATGTCGCTCATCGAGCGGCCGGAGGAAGCGCCGGAGGGCGAACCCGGCTGATTCGCTGCCGTGTCGCTGGATATCCATCGACGCGGCAAAAGCCCATACTGGGCTGATGGCCGGTTCGGTTGCTGTCGCCGCGGACCCTGTTGCCCCGATGGGCAGGGCCAAGACCAACATCGTATTCGGCACCATCGTGCTCGGCATGCTCATGGCGGCGCTGGACCAGACCATCGTGTCCACCGCGCTGCCCACCATCGTCGCCGACCTCGGCGGGGCGGGGCACATGGCGTGGGTGGTCACCTCGTACCTGCTCGCCGAGGCGGTGGCGACCGCCCTCGCCGGAAAGCTCGGCGATCTGTTCGGCCGCAAGCTGGTGTTCCAGATCAGTGCGGTGATCTTCATCGTCGGCTCGATGGTCGCAGGCCTGGCGAACGGCATGCTGGTGCTGGTCCTCGCTCGCGGGATCCAGGGCTTCGGCGCGGGCGGACTGATGGTCACGTCGATGGCGCTGATCGCCGACATCATCCCGTTGCGGCAGCGGGGTAAGTACCAGGGCGCGCTGGGTGCGGTATTCGGCGTGACCACGGTGATCGGTCCGACGCTGGGCGGCCTGTTCACCGACCACGCCAGCTGGCGCTGGTGCTTCTACGTCAACGTGCCGGTCGCGGTGGTGATGATCGCGTTGGCGGCCCGCACCATCCCACGGGTGCGCGCGGCGGCCAGGCCGATCATCGATTACCTCGGCATCGGCTTGGTGGCGCTGGGCGTCTCCTGCCTGATCCTCGGCCTGGAATGGGGCGGGCAGCAGTACGCGTGGGGCTCGCCGACGATCGTCGGCCTGTTCGCCGCGGCGGCTTTCCTGCTCGTCACGTTCGTCGGGGTCGAGTTGCGCGCAGCGGAACCGATGCTGCCGATGGGGTTGTTCCGCAGCCGGGTGTTCACGGTGTGCTCGATCCTCAGTTTCATCGTCGGCTTCGCCATGCTCGGCTCGATGACCTACCTGCCCGCGTATCTGCAATACGTCGACGGTGTTTCGGCCACCATGTCGGGTGTTCGCACACTGCCGCTGGTGGTGGGCCTGTTCACCACCTCGATCCTGTCCGGGCAGGTGGTCGGCAAGACCGGCCGCTACCGGTACTTCCCGATCGCGGGCACGTTGGTCATGGCGCTCGGCCTGTACTTGATGTCGACGATGGGCCGGACCACCGGCACATTGCTGGAGTCGCTGTACATGCTGATCCTCGGCCTGGGTATCGGACTGGCGATGCAGGTGCTCACCATCGTCGTGCAGAACACCGTGCCCTACGCCCAGCTGGGTACCGCGACCTCCGGTGTCACGTTCTTCCGCACGCTCGGTAGCGCCTTCGGGACGGCCATCTTCGGCACGCTCTACAGCAACCAGATCGGCCCCAACCTCGCCGCCGCGCTGGCTCAGGTGCGCGTGGTGCCACCCGGGGTCGCGGCGGACCCGCAGGCGTTGCGCGCGTTGCCCGCCGAACAGTCGGCGCCGATCATCGATGCGTACGCGGACTCGATCGATTACGTGTTCTTCTGGGTCGTTCCGATCGTGTTGGCCGGATTCGTGGTCGCGTGGTTCCTGCCCGAGGTGCCGCTGCGTGACAGCGCGCGGGCGGGGGCGGGCGATGTGGGCGAAGGGTTCTCGGTGCCCGACTCGCCCGATCGGCTGGTGCAACTGGAACGCGCCATCGCGGGCACCATGCACCGAGCGGGGGCGGAGGATCCGATCGGCGCGCGCATCCTCGCCGACGCGGACAGCGACCTCACACGCGGTGAGGCATGGGCGCTCGGCCAGGTGTATCTGCGCGACCGGGTGCGCGGTGACGCCACGCTGGCCGGAATCGCCTGGGCGCACCGAGTGCCCCAGGAGGTGATCGAGCCGATCTACGACCAGGTCGGCGCGGAGGGCTATCTGACGCGAGAGGGTAAACGCTTGCGGCTCACCGATTCCGGTGCGGCCGAGATGGATCGGATCAAGGCGGCCTGGCGGCGCTGGCTCGACACCAGGCTCGACGACTGGAACGAGGCCGACCCGGCCGATCGCGCACTGCTGGATCAGGCGCTGACGAACATCGCCACGAAGTTGCTGGAGGACCACGCGCGCGAGCAGGAAACGGTGCCCGCCTGACCGCTCTTGCGGTCGATTACTCGTAGACGTATATTCGTAGACGAGTAAGAAGGAGGTGCCGCGATGAAGAAACGCAAGGTCGACAACCTGTTGGCGCTCGCGGTGCTGTCCGTGATCGTCGAGCGCCCCATGCATCGCTA
Source organism: Nocardia sichangensis (assembly GCF_047200615.1). Classification (NCBI taxonomy): domain Bacteria; kingdom Bacillati; phylum Actinomycetota; class Actinomycetes; order Mycobacteriales; family Nocardiaceae; genus Nocardia; species Nocardia sichangensis. Next base: position 193,023 of record NZ_JBJZOK010000012.1, on the reverse strand, counting down.
CGAAATCGCCCAGACCCTGCGTGACCGGGGCAAGGACCACGACATGGCGATCAAATGGGGTTCGCTCTACACGGTCGTGCAGAACATGGCCAAGGTCGGGTTCCTCGAGGTCGTCGGCAGTGAACGGGCGGGCGCCCGTCCCGAGCGAGTCATCTATCGGATCACCGACGAGGGTCGCGCCGAGATGGCCGATTGGACCAGGGAACTGCTGTCGACTCCGGAACCGGAACCGCACCGGTTCGTCGCGGGGCTGTCGATTCTCGCTGTGCTTCCGCCCGCCGAGGTGGTCGAACTGCTCGCCACCCGCCTCGAAGCGCTGGATCGAACCATCGAGACCGTACGTCGTGAACTCGGCGAACTCGCGGGCGCGTTGCCGCGACTGTTCATCGTCGAGTCCGAGTTCGGACTGGCGATGCTCGAAGCCGAGGCGGCGTGGACGCGCTCGCTGCGCGCGGAACTGACCGAGGGCACCTTCCCCGGACTGGCGCAATGGCGCGAGTGGCACGAGCGCGGCGCGCTGCCGGCGGAGGTCGCCGAAATGGTGGAGAGGGGGATGGCCGAGGACTAGCCGAGAAACCGGGCCCGGCGAAGGTGCGGCAACACCGCCGCCGGGCCCGATCGAACAGTCTCGAACCGCGCCCGCGAACGCGCACCCGGCTACAAGGCTGGCAACCACAGGATAACCGGGTGGGTGGCGCGTGTGTCGGTCCGGGAACCGAAACCCGTATCGCACGAATCCTGGAGACACCCATGTCCACAACACGTACCGCCCTGGTGATCGGTGGCGGCATCGCCGGCCCCGTCGTCGCGACGGCCCTGCGCAAAGCGGGCATCGACGCCCGCGTCTACGAGGCCTATCCCGGCCCTTCCTATGGCATCGGCAGCGGACTCGGGCTCGCGCCGAACGGCGTCGCCGCGCTCGACATCATCGGGGCGGGCGACCCGGTCCGCGCCATCGCGCTTCCGGTCCGCAACATGAACATGTCCGTCGGCGCGAAGGTGCTGGCGATGCCCGGCATCCCCGATATGCCGCCGCTGCAACTGGTCGATCGCAGCGAGCTGCACCAAACGCTGCACCGGCACGCGGTCGCGGCGGGCGTTCCGTTCGAGTACGACAAGCGCCTGGTCGATGTGCGCGAAGACGCGTCGGGCATCACCGCCCAGTTCGCCGATGGCGGCACAGCCACCGCCGACGTGCTGATCGGCGCGGACGGCATCCGCTCGCGGGTGCGCACGCTGATCGACCCGAAGGCGCCCGGCCCCGACTACACCGGCATGCTCGGCTTCGGCGCGACCACCGAGTGCGACGCCGACATCCCCCCGGACACCATGACCTTCGCGTTCGGCAAGCGGGCCTACTACCTGTACTGGCCGCTCGGGGACGGGCGGGTGGCATGGGGAGCGAACCTGCCGCACAAGGAGTATCTGTCGCTCACCGCGGCGCGGGCGGTGCCGAGCGCGCACTGGTTGCGCATCTTGCGCGAGGTCTACGGCGACGACACCCCTGGCGGCGAGCTCGCTCGGCGCACCACCGAGGAGCAGTTGGAGGTGGTCGGCGCACTGCACATCATGCCGCCGGTGCCGCACTGGTATCGCGGGCGGATGGTGCTGGTCGGCGATGCGGTGCACGCTCCGTCCAACAGTTCCGGTCAGGGCGCGTCGCTGGCCATCGAGAGCGCCGTGCAGCTGGCCCGCTGCTTGCGTGATCTGCCCGCTCCGGAGGCGTTCGCGGTCTACGAGCGCTTGCGGCGCGAGCGGGTGGAAGGCGTCGCGGCGCGCGCGGCGAAGATCAATCACAGCAAGACGCCGGGGCCGGTGGGACGCAAGGTCATGCAGTTGCTCATGCCGGTCATGGCCAAGACCGTGATGAAACCGGAGAAGACCATGGGACCGGAGCAGCGCTACCGGATCGACTGGGACGCTCCCGCCGAGCACGAGCTCGCGTCGGTCTGAGTCGGCCGGAGGTCCCTCGGGTCCGAGCGACCCGGGGGTCCTCCGGTGCGGCTATCGGCGGCGGAATAGAGTTGCGTGGTGAGCGATAGGGATTCCGATGGAAATCTGGATCTGAACCAGTTGCGCACCTTCCTGGCCGTGCACCGGGCCGGTTCGATCACAGCCGGGGCGCGGCTGGTCGGCTTGTCCCAGCCGACCGTGACCGGCCAATTGCAGGCGTTGGAGAAGCGGCTCGGCGCGCGACTGTTCGACCGATTGCCGCGCGGCGTCGCGCCGACCACGGCGGCGACCGAGCTGGCGGCGCGCATCGCCGCGCCGCTGGACGCGCTGGACACCGTGGCGGGTCCGGTCCACCGGGCCGAACCCGCGCCACAGCCCGCCGTTCGTCTCGCCGGACCCGCCGAGTTCCTCGCGGTGCACGGGCTCCCCGCGCTGGCGCCACTGGTCGAGCGAGGGGTTCGACTGGCGGTCCACGCGGGGCTGACCGACGACTTGCTCGGCGGGCTGCGGGCCGGGCACTTCGACCTGGTGGTGTCGACGGTCCGGCCCAGAGGCCGGACGGTGGTCGCCGAACCGCTGGGTGACGAGGAGTTCGTGCTCGTCGCCGGGCCGCAGGTCGCCGCGCGCGTCGACGGCGACCTGTTGCGGACCAAGGGCCCGGTCGCGTTGTCCGATGTTCCGCTGGTCAGTTACGCCCCGGATCTGCCGATCCTGCGCCGGTATTGGCGGCACGTCTTCGGCGTCCGGCTCGCCGCCGAGGCCGCGGTGGTCGTCGCCGATCTGCGCGCGGTCGCCGCGGCGGTCGCGGCGGGCGCGGGGATCAGTGTGCTGCCGCGATATCTCTGTGCGGCCGAACTGGATTCGGGATCGCTCGTCGCGCTGTTGGAACCGGAGGACCCGCCGATCAACACGGCATTCCTGGTGCGTCGGCCCGGACCCGCTGTTCGCCCGCACGTCGAGCTGGTCCGTCAGCGGCTGACCGCCGCGGCGCTGCACTGGTGAGCGCGGGCCCGCTCAGTATCGCGCCGCGCGGTCGCGCAGAATTCGCGCGGTCCGCTCGTCGCTGGGCAGGAACGCCTCCAATTGCAACTCGGCGAGCGTGACGTCCACCGCGGTGGCGAAGGAGGTGAGCGTGGTGATCAAACGCAATTCCCCTTCGGCGCAGCGCAGGCGCAGCGGCACCGCGAAACCGAGATGGTCCGGTCCCGGTTCGGCCTGGGGCAGATACGTCTCCAGCTCGGCGATCAGCTCGTCCAAGGCGGGATCGGGGCTGCGGGCCATCCGGTTGCGCAGCGCCTCGGTGACGTGCCGTCCCCATTCCGGCAGGTTGACCACGCGGGCGGCCAAGCCGTCCGGGTGTAGCGCGAGCCGCAGCACGTTGACCGGCGGCTCCAGCAGCCACGGCGCGGCGCCCTCGGTGAGCACCTCGAAGGCCGAGTTGGCGGCGAGCAGGACGCCGTGCGGCCGGACCACCAGCGCCGGGTAGGGCAGGTGGCCGTCCAGGATCGCCCGCAACGCCTCCAGCATCGGCGCCAATTCCGCGGTATCGAGCGCCGATTCGGGGAAGACCGGCGCGTAACCCGCGGCGAGCAGCAGTCCGTTGCGCTCACGCAGTGACAGCTCCAGTGATTCGGCCAACCGCACCACCATCGTGCGTCCGGGGCGTGAGCGGCCCTGTTCCAGGAAGCTGAGATGACGCTGCGTGGTGTCGGCGCGGATCGCGAGATCCAGCTGGCTGACCCGTCGCAGCGTGCGCCAATGCTTGAGCTGCCGGGCGAACCCGGTGGACTCGGCCGCCGTCGTCATGGCAGCAGTATCGGGCGTCGGGCGGCGGCTTCGCCATACCTTGCGGGGAATCGCACAGGCTCCGAACGACGGCAAGACTCCGTCCCATGAGCAATCAACTCGATGCACGGGAACTGTCCCGATTCGCCGATCGCTACATCGCGCTGTGGAACGAATCCGACGCGCAGGCCAGGCACAAGCTGATCCGGGAACTGTGGTCCGAGGACGGCGCCCAGGTGCTGGTGGATCCGCCGCAGGAGATGCGGGAGGCGCTTGCCCGACTGTCCTTCCCGATCCCGACCGTGGAGATCCGCGGCTACGAAGCGCTGGACCGGCGCGTGGATCGCGCCTACGAGGAATTCGTCGCCCCTGGTGAGCACGTGTTCGTACCCAAGGGGCAGGCGGTTCGTCTGTCACTGAACCTGATCGGCCTGACCTGGCACATGGTGACGAAGACCGACGGGGCGGTCGTCGGCGGCGGATACGACGTCATCGCGCTCGACGACGCGGGCCGGATCCGGTGGGACCACCAGTACATCGGTGTCGCGTGATGCGGGCCGTCGCCTACCATCTCGACCCCGCGCGCGGGGCGGACGCGCTGACCGTCGCGCCGCAGGAGATGCCAGAGCCAGGGCCACGCCAAGTGGTGATCCAGATGCTGGCGGCGTCACTGAATCGTCGCGATCTCATGTTGCTGGACGGAACGTATCCGCTGCCCGCGACCCCGGGCGTCGTCCCGCTCAGCGACGGTGTCGGCGCGGTGATCGCCGTGGGCGAGGAAGTGACGCGCGCCGCGCTGGGCGACCGGGTGACCGCCTCCTACTTCGTCCGCTGGATCGACGGGCCACAGCGCCAAGCGCACGTGGTCGAGCAGTACGGCGCCACCTATCCCGGCATGCTCGCCACGTACGCGGTGCTGGAAGAGGATTCGGTGGTGCACGTGCCCGACCATCTCACCGACGTGGAGGCCGCCACGCTGACCTGCGCCGGAGTGGTGGCGTGGGCGGCGCTGACCACGCCGCTGCCGGTGCTGCCCGGCGAGACCGTCTTGACCGTCGGCAGTGGATCGGTGGGCCTTTTCGGTGTGCAGCACGCGAAAATGCTGGGCGCTTATGTCATCTCGGTGACCTCGAGCGCGCGAAAGGCCGAGCGGCTGCGCGCGCTGGGAGCCGACGAGGTGATCGATCGGAGCCGGACACCGGACTGGGAGCTGGCCGTGCTGGACCGCACCGGAGGCGACGGTGTGGAACACATCCTCGACGCGGTGGGCATGCCGACCCTGGCGAAATCCGTGCGGTCGGGCGGATACAACGCGCGGATCACGATGATCGGCGCGTTGCCCGCCACCGACGCGCCCGTAGGCAACCCGTTCGGGACGTCGTATCTGTCGATTCGCCGCATCGCGGTGGGCAGCCGGACGCAGTTCGAGGCGATGAACCGAGCGATCACCGCCCACGGGATGCGTCCCGTCATCGACCGCGTGTTCGCGTTCGAGGAAGCCGAAGCGGCCTACCGGTATTTCCGCACCGGAGACCCCTTCGGGAAGGTGGTGATCGAGTTCCCCTAGGACTCAGGGGCAGGCGGTGAGAATCCGCGTCATGGCGTCCTTTTCGGCCGCGGTGACCCAGAGTTGGTAGGCCGTCTTCACCTGGATCTGCCTGGTCACGTAGGCGCAGTGGTAACCCTTGTTCGGCGGCAGCCAATCGGCCGCGTCGGAGTCGCTCTTGGACTGGTTGGTCGGACCGTCCACGGCCTGCAGGTTCAGCGGGTCGTTGGCCAGATCGCGGCGGCGTTCGGCGGAAAGCTTCTGTGCGCCTTTCTGCCACGCGTCCGAGAGCGCGACGACATGGTCGATCTGCACGTCGTCGGAGGACTTCGTGCCGCGCTTGAAGTCGATGGTCTTTCCGGTGTAGAAGTCGGCGAGCGTTCCGGTCGCGACGATGCACTTGCCCGACTTGAACGTCACGTCGGTCATGTCGCGCTGGAGGATGTCGTTGCGGGTGTCGCAGCCGTTGTTGCCGCCGGGCACCGAGACGTTGTCGGACCAGGGCGGCCCGAATTCGTCACGGCTGTATCCGGTCTTGGGCGCACGGTCGGCCACGCGCAGCGCGTTCAACAGCGCGAGCGCGTCGCGCGAGGGAATCGGGGCGGGCGCGTCGGCGCAGGCCCGTCCGCCGGAACCGCAGCCCGACGCGGTCGACTGGCCGGGCGGAACGGTTGTGCAGGAGACCAGTCCGATGGAAGTCGCCACCATGATGCCGATCAGAGCCAGCCGTTGCACTGTGGACTTCATCGAACTTCCTAACGCCGAATCCACTTGAAACTGTAACCGGCGAAAAGGTATCCAGTGACCGGCTTCGCGCAACCGATCGGCGCGTATGAGATTCGGCACAGCTGGCCGGTAACGGGCCGTGCGCCAGAGCTGCCGAGCCGGAGAACGGGGCCGCCCCCGAATCGCCGTGCCGGCGCCGATTCGGGGGCGGTGATCACGAGGAGGCCGGTGGAGCCGCGCGGTTGTGCGGATGGTTGTCCACTCCGAAGCCCGCACTGGGACGACACCACGGGGCTGATGAGGGGGAGGTCCCGAGGTGTCGAGCCGCGCCTGCTCCGGACTCACTCGTGATGATCAGGGGTGATCGATGTCCGGCGGGCGCCGGTGACCAGGGAAGCCGCTCTCCGGTTGCAGCACGCATCCGCTCCGTCTCGATCACGCTTTGTTCTACGTATCAAGACAGTAGATAGATGCCGCGCGAATTGGCAAGTTCGTTCGCACGGTTCGAAAAGTTTCTCAGCCGATCTTCAGTTTCGGCCACACATCTACTGCATGAGTACGGATGTATCCGAGAGTTGCCGCCCTCGCGACGACCGGTTCGACGGGCCTGTGACGATGCTCACTCCACATCCGGTCACAGGCGGTGTGATTCCTGTGTCCAAACGGGTGCAGGCGAAAAGCCGGACCCGAAAGGACCACATCATGCCCACCGTCGACGTCATCGACTCGTTCATCAACTACCGCGACACCGGTGCGGGAGAGACCCCCGTCGTGTTCCTGCACGGCAATCCGACCTCCTCGCATCTGTGGCGCAACGTCATTCCGCACGTGGCCGACCGGACCCGAGTGCTGGCGCCGGACCTGATCGGCATGGGGGAGTCGGGCAAGCCGGACAGCGCCTACCGTTTCACCGATCACGCCGCCTACCTCGACGCCTGGTTCGACGCGCTCGGGCTGGACCGAGTGGTGCTGGTCGGACACGACTGGGGCGGCGCGCTGGGCATGGACTGGGCCGCGCGGCATCCCAGCCGCGTGCGCGGGATCGCGCTGATCGAAACGTTCCTGCGGCCGATGCGCTTCGACGAGCTGCCTCCGCTCGGCGCCGAGCTGTTCCGGAAGTTTCGCTCGGCGGAAGGGGAGCGGATGATCCTGGAGGAGAACATCTTCATCGAGTTCAACCTGCCGAAGGGCGTCGCCGACCTGTCGCCCGAGGACCACGACGTGTACCGGGCGCCGTATCCGACCCCGGCCTCGCGCAAGCCGCTGCTGGTGTGGCCGCGGGAGTTCCCGCTGGACGGCGAGCCCGCCGACGTGGTCGCCCTGGTGCGGAACTACGACGATTGGGCGGCCGCGACGCCCGAGGTGCCCAAGTTGCTGATGGCGTTGGAGAACGGCGTCGGGCTGGGATCGGCGGAGGCGATCGACTGGGCCGCGAGCACCTTCGCGAGCGCCGAGGTCGTCGCGATCCCTCCGGCCGGCCACCACGCGCCGGAGGATCGGCCGGACGAGATCGGCCGGGCGGTCGCGCAGTGGCTCGATCGGCACGCCTTGGTCGGTGCCGCCGCTCGCGCGTGATCTCGGCCGCGATGTGACCCGGCAGTGCTTGCGCCGACCGCGGCGCGGGCCGAATGATGGCCGGATGAGCACGGAGCACGAGCGGGTCGCGGCGGACGAGAAGGCCATGGTCGCCAGCGCGGTCGCGGGCGACCGGGACGCCGTCGCCGAGGTGGTGCGCCTGTTGCAGGACCCGCTGTACCGGCTGGCGCTGCGCATGGTCTGGCGGCCCGCGGAGGCCGAGGACGCGACGCAGGAGATCATGGTGCGCGTCCTCGATCATCTGCACACCTGGCGCGGCGAGGCGAAGCTGCTCACCTGGGCCTACCGCATCGGCGTCAACCACCTGCTGAATCTGCGGCGGCAGACCCCGCAGGAGGCCGCGGAACTGAGCTTGGACGCCTACCGGGACGGACTGGCCGACGGTCTGTCGGAGGCGGACTATCGCGGACCGGAAGCGGTGCTTCTAACTGCCGAGGTGCGGCTCACCTGTAGTCAAGGCATGTTGCAATGCCTGGCCCGGGACGAACGGATCGCGTTCGTGCTCGGCGACGTGTTCGAGCTGAACTCCACCGAGGCCGCCTGGATCCTCGACATCACCCCCGCCGCCTATCGAAAGCGGTTGGAGCGCGCCAAGAAACGGCTCGGGAACTTCCTGAACTCGACCTGTGGCCTGGTCGACCCGACGGCGTTCTGCCGCTGCTCACGCCGCGTGGACAAAGCTCTGGCGCTGGGACGGGTCGACCGGAGCCGTCCGGTGTACGCGCGCCATCCGGTCAGCGCGGGCGGGCGCACCGCGGCCGAGGCCGAACGGCAGATGATCCGGCTGCACGACGCGGCGTCGGTGCTGCGCGCGCATCCCGACTACGCCGCGCCGCAGGCGAAGATGGACGCGATCGCGGGGCTGCTCGGTTCGGGGCGTTTCCCCATGCTCGAGGAGACGTGAACCCGCCGCGTCGGTGATCAGCCCGGTGCTTCCGCGTCGGGTGAACCGGTGGCGGGTGAGGTTCCTCGTAGTTCCGTTACCAGGCGTGTGATCTGCGCGGGGCCGACCCGGCAGCAGCCGCCGATGATCCGTGCGCCTCGGGCGAACCAGTCCCTGGCTTGCCCTGCGGTGAACCGGGTGGGGCCGGTCCAACGGCGGCGCGCCGCATCCCAGTCCTCACCGCTGTTCGGGTAGGCGACCACGGGCTTGCCGGTTCCCGCGGCGAGTTCGACCGCGGCGGCGACATCGGCGGGCGCGCAGCAGTTCACGCCGATCGCGACGATCGAGTCCGAGCCCGCGGCCACCGCGAAGGCGTCGGTGAGCGGTTGCCCGGCTCTGGTGCGCGCGCCGTCGACGGTGTAGCTCAGCCATGCGGGCACGCCGAGGTCGTTCACCAGGTCGACCAGCGCTTCGGCTTCGTCGACGTCGGGGACGGTCTCCAGGGCCAGCAGGTCGGCGCCCGCCTCCGCGAGCACCTCCATGCGCGGTCGATGCCAGGCCCGCAGTTCGGCCACGGTGCGCCCGTAGCGGCCACGGTATTCCGATCCGTCCGCCAGCGCGGCGCCGTAGGGGCCGACCGAGGCGGCGACCCAGCGGCGTCGATCAGCGGTCTCGGCGTCGCACGCGGCACGAGCCAGCGCCACGCCACGTCGCCACAGCTCCACCGTCTGCGCCTTGGTCAGCCCGCGCGCGGCGAAGCCATCGAAAGAAGCCTGATAGGTGGCGGTGGTCGCGATGTCGGCGCCCGCCCGGAAATAGGCTTCGTGCACGGACCGGATCGCGGCGGGATCGTCCACGAGCAGACGGGCCGACCACAACGCGTCGGACAGGTCGTGGCCGCGCGCCTCCAGCTCGGTGGCCAGTCCACCGTCCGAGATCAGTGCCCCCGCCGCAGTGTCGAACAGCACGGCTCCACTGTAGGACGCGGATTCACTCGTCGTCGGTGGGCTGGGCGGTCGGGGGTACCCCGGTGTCGAGGAAACGGATGAGCCGGTCGATGCGCGCGGTGTGGTCGGCACAGCGCTCCAAGTGGTGTCCCAGCAGTGCGTTGTCGATCGCGACTTCGGTGGACGGCTGGGACGCGGGGTCGCGCAGCGCGGAATGCAGTTGCCGGTGCAGCGTTTCCATCGAATGGTCCGCGGGCGTCTCCTCCTCCGGCAGCGGGTGCCGACCGGCGACCGCTCGCCCGGCCGAAGACGTACGCTCGGCCGCCAGCTTGCCCATCGCGGCGAGGATGTCCAGGATGGGTTGCTCGGCAGCGTGTCCGGGGTGACTCTGATACACCTTGTCGGCGACCCGGCTGGCGAGCCAGCCGATGCGGGACAGCTCACCGGCGATCTGGATCGCGGTCACCACATGCCGCAGGTCGCGGGCCACCGGAGCCTGTAGCGCCAGTAACACCACGGTGCGCGCCTCGCAAGCGCCGTACATCTTCTGCAACTGCTCGTCGAGCGCGAAGACCTCGTATGTCGCGGTGAGGTCGGCGTCGACGAGCGCGTCGGTGACACGCTCGACGGCGTCGTGGGCCAGCGTGCACATCAGCGTCAGATCATTGGTCAACGCGATGAGCTCGGCAGTGAACTGGGTGCGCACCGCCAAATTCTCACCTATCGACCGGGGCGGGGTCGATTCCTTGTCGGATGTTCTTCGGTAACGACATCGCCTCGACATGCCGTCGCGGACGGGAACGCTGGACCACGCGCGATCGCTTCGCCAGCAAAACGACGGGAAAATACAGTTGAGGCAGTGCTTTTCGCGGCCGGAACACGATGGCGGATCGGGCGCACCGGCGCGCGCGACGGCGGGCGGCACTCGCGCACGCATGCCGGCCGGGGCAGCGGAGGAGATGCATTGCCCGATCGGGGATCTATGGCGCGCATCACATTGCGCTGTTGCGGCGCATGGCGACTCGCGTGGTTGCTCGTCGCGTGCCCTGTTCGGCTCCGTGCGGCGGCGTGGACGGTCGATACTGCGCGACGTGATGGGCGGGCGTTTGCGTCCCGGTTCCTGTGGCTGCCGCGGTCCGCCGCGTGCGGGTCCGTGCCCTGGTCAACGCCCGAATCGCACACGCGGCGAAGCCAGCCGACGGGTGCGCCCGGTGTTACGGTCGCGGCATGCCGAACTTGCGCGATATCCAGCATCGTGTGGTGACGACGTTCCAGCGCCGACTGGGCAATCCGATCCTCAGTACGCTGCCCGGGCAGACTCTCCTGGAGACCACCGGCCGGGTGAGCGGTCAGCCGCGGATCACTCCGATCGGCGGACGAAGGATCGGCCGGGAATTCTGGCTGGTCTCCGAGTTCGGCGAGCGATCCCAGTATGTGCGGAACATCAAGGTGGACAATCGAGTCCGGCTGCGGCTGCACGGCCGCTGGCACGCGGGCACCGCCCACCTGCTGCCCGACGACGACCCGCGTGCCCGGTTGGCGGCCCTGCCGCGCGCCAACAGCGCGGCCGTCCGGTTGGTCGGCACCGACCTGCTCACGCTGCGCATCGATCTGGACGACTGAACCCGCGGCGGGGCGGGGACATTGGTCGCCTGACCTGGATGCGAGCGATTTGCTGGGACCATGGTGGGCATGATCCGTCTGTTCATCGCCCGTTGGACCGTGCTCGTACCATTGCTCGCCGTCGTCGCCCTCGCGGTCACCTGGGGCCGAAGTCTGCCCGGTGTCGCGGTGACGGTTGTGGTGGTGGCGTTGATCGGGGCGGTGCTCTCGGCGGTTCATCACGCGGAGGTGGTGGCGCGCCGGGTCGGTGAGCCGTTCGGCTCGCTGGTGCTGGCCATCGCGGTGACCGTGATCGAAGTCGCGCTCATTCTCACGCTGATGACCCAGGGCGGTGACAAGACCGCGACCTTGGCCCGCGACACGGTCTTCGCCGCTGCGATGATCACCTGCAACGGCATCCTCGGTCTCTGTCTGCTGGTGGGGGCGTTGCGCAGGCGCGTGGCGGTGTTCAACGCCGAAGGCACGGGTGCGGCGCTGGCCACCGTCGCGACGCTGGCGACGCTCAGCCTGGTGTTGCCGACCTTCACCACGAGCAAACCCGGCCCGGAGTTCTCGCCCGCGCAGCTGGCCTTCGCCGCGGTGGCCTCGCTCGCGCTGTACGGCTTGTTCGTGATGGTGCAGACCGTGCGCCATCCGGACGACTTCCTGCCGGTGGAGGCGGACGGCGTCGTCGCCGAGGACGACGAGCGCGTCGAGCCGCCCACCGTGCGCGACGCCGTCACCAGCCTCGGTCTGCTGCTGGTCGCCCTGGTCTGCGTGGTGGGGTTGGCGAAGGTGGTCTCGCCCGCCGTGGAATCGGCGGTCCAGTCGGCTGGTCTGCCGCAATCGGCGGTCGGCGTGGTGATCGCGTTGCTGGTGCTGCTGCCCGAGACGATCGCCGCGGTGCGGGCCGCGCGCCGCGACCAGGTGCAGATCGGTCTCAATCTGGCGCTGGGTTCGGCCATGGCGAGCATCGGCCTCACCATTCCGGCGATCGCCGTGGCCAGCATCTGGCTGGACGGCCCTTTGGTGCTCGGCTTGGGGGCGACGCAGATGGTGCTGCTGGCGCTGACCGTCGTCGTCGGTGGGCTGACGATCGTTCCTGGGCGGGCGACGCTGCTGCAGGGCGGCGTCCACCTGGCCGTGTTCGCCGCCTTCGTCGGCCTCGCCGCCAGCCCCTAGCGGGCGGCTCAGACGAGCGCCTCGACCGGTCACCGCCGAATCGGTGCGGCGCCAGCGGTGCGAACACGGGGACGCCGGACGGGCGACACCCCGCCTCGGTGGTCGCGAGCCGCGCGCTCAGTGTGGGTGCTGAGCCGCGTATCTGGCTCGTTCCAACGCTCGGCGCCGCGCGCGCTGCGGATTCTCCAGATCCGCGGGCAAGCCGTGCTTCGCGAGCCGATGCGCGCGGTTCATCGGCATGAAAGCGATCGTGTAGAACAGGGCCAGCAGCAGCGCCAGCAGGACCATCGCGCCGCGCAGCCACAGCTCGCCGGGGAAGAGCAGGAACACCGCGAACAACGGTGTGAACGGCACCAGTCCGCGCAGCACGTGCCGGGTGGCGGCGAACCTGCCGGTCAGGTCGTCGCGCACCCACTCACGCATCGAATCGGGCAGGCGGCGGCCGAAGGCGTAGCCGATCCACTGGATCGGACCGGGCCGTCGTTGCTCTCGGGTCATGACCGGGCTCCTGGGTTCGAGGACGGGGCGTGGGGCTCGGCGAGCACCGACCGGCGGGCCGCCTCGTTCACCCGGGTGAGGACATCGCGCAACTGCTCGAGGTCGGCCAGGGTCACGCCGAGGCGTTGGACGACGGCGGGCGGTATCCGCTCGGCCTTCGCGCGCAGTTCGGCTCCGGCCGGGGTCAGGTTCACCACGAGGTTGCGCTCGTCTCGGCTGTCGCGTTCGCGACTGATCAGTCCGGCGGCTTCGAGGCGTTTGAGCAGCGGGGACAGTGTGGGGGAGTCGAGCTGGATGGCCTCGGCGATCGCTTTCACCGACATCGGCGCCTCGCCCCAGAGCGCCAGCATCACCAGATACTGCGGGTGGGTGAGCCCGAGCGGTTCGAGCAGCGGACGGTAGACGGCCAGCACCGCGCGATTGGCCACGGCCAGCGCGAAGCACACCTGCCGGTCCAGGCGCAGCGGATCCTCGATCTCGGTCTCCATCGGTCCTCCTTGTCCTCCCTTAAATTAGCGCATGAATAGTTAGTGCGTTAATCAATGTGGGCGACATCTCGGCGCGAGATACCGGCTTCGGGGCCGCCGCTGGATACCGTGAATCCATGCACCACGACGCGGGTCCGCTACGCATCGAGGAACTCGACGCGGTTCGTGGCTTCGCGCTGTGCGGCATGCTGGTGGTGAACATCTGGCGGATCACCGACATCGCGGCGACGGACGAATCGGGCGTGGTGCTACCGATCCGGCACACGCTGTCGGTGGTGTTCGAGGGACGGTTCTTCCCGATCTTCTCGTTCCTGTTCGGAATCGGCTTCGCACTGCTGCTGGACAGTGCCGAGGAACGGAGCGAGCGCCCGCGACTGGTCCTGATCCGCCGCTTGCTCGCGCTCGGGGTGATCGGCCTGGTCCATCAGCAGTTCCAGCCGGGTGAGGCGCTGCTGCCGTACGCGTTGGCCGGGCTGGCGATCCTGCTGCCCGCCTCGGCGCTGCCGAACTGGGCGGTGCTGCTGGCGGGACTGGTAGGGACCTTCGGCGTGGCGCTGGCCCTCGGCGGCGGGCTGGCCCTGGCGCCAGGGTTGTTCCTGCTCGGCCTGGCCACCGCGCGCGCCGGGATCGTGGACACACTCGATGAGCGGGGCTGGCAGATCGCCGCGGTCTTCGCCCTCGCCCTGCCCGCCGCGATAGTGGCGGGCAGGTGGGAATACCGCACGCCGTATCTGGAGCTGTGGTCCACTCCCGCCGTGGCTGTCGCTGGTCTACTGGGCGCGCTGGCCTATGTCACCGGGCTGCTGCTGTTGCTGCGCATCGAGCCGGGCCAGGTACTGGCGGAGGTGTTGCGGCCGCTGGGTCGCCTGGCTTTGACCAACTACGTCGGCGCCACCGCGCTGATCCTGCTCGCGGCACCGCGTCTCGGCCTGTCCGGCTCCGGCAGCTACGCGGCGGTGCTCGGGTTGGCGGTCGGGATCATCGCGGTGCAGGCGGTGTGCAGTGCCGTGTGGTTGCGGTTGTTCGAGTACGGCCCGCTGGAATGGGTGTGGCGTTGCGTCACCTGGTGGACCGTGGTGCCGATCCGGCGGACGCGCGTGCCGAGCCGCCCGTACTGAGTTCAGCGCGGGGCCGCCGGATCGCCGGTGTTATCCAGCTCGGCCAGGGTCGCCGAAACCAACGGCCCCGTCTCGAATTGGACGGCGACCTCGACCAGCCAGGCCGACTCGGCGGCCAGCGTGGGTCGACTCGGTTCACGGAACGACTGGTTGTCGCCGGTGGGCGGCAGACCGAGCCGGTGCGCCCGTAGCGCCGCGGCGATGCGGGCGGCCTCGATCGCGGCGGCTCTGCTGCGATCCGGGATCGCCAGTTCGGTCGCCAAGCGCTCGGCGATCGCCACCGCTTCGGCGGACAGATGCGGTCGCAACCGCAACAGCCAGTCCCGTATCTCGATCACCCTGCGGTACACCCGATCTCGGGCCGCCGTGCCGCGCCGGTCCGGCGGATGCGCCAGTTCCGGGTCCACCTCGCGCAGGGCCAGCCACAACGGGCGCAGCCGCGGCAGCGCCCGCAGCCGGGCGGTGGTGTGCAGCAGCCACGGCCCCAACGAGGGGCACAGGTAGCCGACCAGCATGACGGTGGCGCCCAGGCTCGCGAACGCGGGCGCGATATCGGTGTTGAGGAGACGCAGATCGATACCGGCCCACGCCGCGCCGATCGCGATCACCTTGCCCACGCTGTAGCCGAGCGCGACGGCGCTGCCGAGCGCGAGCAGCCGCAGGCCGCGGCGCAACCAGATTCGATCGACCTCGCCCATCCACCGGCGGCACAACACGATGATGCGGATCAGCGCCGCCGAGTAGACGGTGAGGTAGACGCCGAGGAACGCCACCGCCAGCGGGACTTTCGCGTAGTGGTCGTCGAAGTCGGTGGGATGACTCTCGTCGTGCACCGGCGCCGCCGTGAACAGCGCCGCCAGCACGACGGGCACGAGCACCGGCGGGACGAGCACGCGCCGTGCCGCGCTCGCGTCCGGTTCCCGCTCCGCCACCATGAACCCCGTCCAGACCACTTGGGCGAGCACCGCGCCCGCGATGGCCCCGTACACCACCAGAGACGCCAGGTTGGGCACGCCGGAGACGTCATCGATCCAGGTATAGGTGCGCGGCACAGCCGCTTCGAACCCGATGCCCGCCGTGAGGATGGCGAACGCGACCGCCCAGCGCGCGGGGTTGCCCGGGTTGCGCAGGGCCAGACCGGTTCGCCACAGGAACGCCGCGAAGGCGAAGACGCCCACGCCGCCGTACACCAGCGCGAACCACATGCTCAGCTCTGCCCCGGCCCCAGCGCGTCCAGCAGTCGGCGCGCGGCGACCGGCGCGGAATCGGGCAGGACCCACTCCTCCCGTGCCGTCCACTGCGTGATGTGGTGCGTCATCAGCATATTCGCGAGGTGTTCGGCCTCGCGTTCCTGCGGCTGCGCGTAGCTGGTGCGCCCGAGCATGCGCCGCACGACCGCGGGGTCGATGTTCGGCGCGAGCAGCCGCACGGCTTCCGCGCCGCGCACGTCGACGGTGCGGTGGCCGGCGAGCAGATGGCCGAGTTCGTGACAGACGATGTGATCCTGATGCATCTTGGAGGTGTTGCGCTGATAGGCGATGAAATCGATCGCGTCGGTGACCAGCAGGCCGCCGGTGAGGCCGGTGACCGGGAAGCTCTCCGGGCGCAGCCGCAGGGGACGGGCGCGCCGCTCGGCGACGGCCTCGGCCAGCTCGCCGACGGTGAACCGGCCGGTCAGTCCCATGGCGCGCAGCTCCCGGCGCAGCCAGCGACGATCCAGCACCGGCTGGTCACCTCCGTCCTTGCTCCAAGCCGCGATCCGCATCGCTCACCCGTTGTGCTCGTTCTCGATGCGTCGCAGGATGTCCAGCATCGCCAGCACCGATTCAGCGCGGACCGTACCCTGTTGCAGCCCGTCGCGCAGCACCAGTTCGAGTACCTCGTGTTCGGCATTTCCTTTGAGCGCGTTGATCAATGCCAATTCGCTGCCGCGCGCTGCCGCCAGTCGCGGGTCGGTGAACGGATCCAGGCTGTCGAGCCCGAAGTAGCCGCGCAACACCTCCAGCGTCTCGTAGGACGGGTTCACTGCCTGCCCGGTGCGCAGCTTCCAGAGGTAGTTGGCGGACAGGCGCGTTCCGGTGGTGCGGTGGATGTCTTCGGCGAGCGCCCGGTGGGTGATCTCCTGCGGTCGCCCGTCTTTGCCTGCGGGCGGGTGTATTCCGTTGATGAGCGTGTTGAGAGCCCGTGTAAACGGGTGTAAGCCGTCCCCCATATCAGCGTGTCTCCTGTGGTTGACAGGGCCTGTGGCGTAGATCATACTCGTCCCTGCTCCGCCAGCACATGCCGGTGTGGTCGCCCTCGAAGGGGCGTCGGCCACGAGAGGCCCGGCATCCCAGAGCGGTAGCAGGTGGGGCGATCATCGTCGCTCGCCCCATTTCATCAGAGCCGCACCGGTAGTGTCAGTGGTCCGCGATGGCGGAAACCGGAGCGCCAGGCGATCTCTCGTTCGTCCACCGCGAGCGCCGCATCCGGCCATCGCGTGAGGACGTGCTCGAGAGCGGCCGCGGTGAGGGTGTGTACCAGCGCGTTCCCCAAGCAGGCGTGCATGCCGTAGCCGAGCGCGAGCTGGTCCGCGCGGTCCCTGGCGAGGTCCGGTACCGCTGGGCGCGGGAAGATTTCGGGATCGTGGTTGGCCGATGCCAGGCACAGCAGTACCGTCTGTCCCGCGGCGATCGTCGTGTCGCCGATGACCAGGTCGGTGGTCGCGAAGCGCGGTCCGGCCAGCACCTGCGGGGAGAGGTGCCGCAGCAGCTCGTCCACGGCTGATCGCTTGTCGCCCAGGGCGTACCACGTCTGCCGCAGGCCCGGACTGCCGAGCAAGGTGAGCACCGAACCGGCGATCAGATCGGCGAGCACTTCATACCAGACGAACAGCAGGTAGAACAGCAGCCCGGTCAGCTCAGCACCGGTCGGCGACCCGCAGGCCCGGTGTGCGCCTACCCAGCGCCCCAGCGCGGTGTCGGAGCGCGGTGCCCGCGCGGTGGCGTCCGCGATGATCGCGAGCATGGTGGCCAGGGTGTCGCGGGCGCGCGGTGGTGCGGCCGACGGCAGTAGCGTCGAATTCGCCCAGCCGCGAAGGCGTTCGGCAGTGTGGTCGTCGAGGCCGAGTAGTTCGCCCAGCACGGCGGCGGGAAGCGGCACGGCAAGACGCTCGACGAGATCGACGGTCTCGCCCGAATCATCCTCGTGCAGCAGCGAATCCACCAAGCGGGGCGCGCGGTCGGTCCACTCGGCCAATCGGCGTGGCGACAACTCGGAGGTCACCAGACCGCGCAGGCGTGCATGGTCGGCCGGCGCGGCACTGAGCATCGCGTCCAGCGGTGGCGGCACCGAGAAGCCCCGGTAGTCGTCTCCCTGGGCATACCGGACCCGAGTGGAGAGCCGCTCATCCAGCAGCCCGGCCCGTACGTCGCGGTATCGCGTCACCAGCCAGGCCGGTGGCCCATCGGGCGTGCGAACGCGGTGAACGCCCCCTTCGATGCGCAGTCGCTCGAGCGTGGGCCACGGGTTACGGGCGAAGTCGGAGTCGAACACATCCGTCACTCGCCCATCATCCCGCACTGTGTCCTGGGGACGGTGGCTGCCGAGGGCTGCCGGTGCGTGCTGCGCGCCGATCAGGAGGCGGCGGCTCCGGTCTGCCGGATCGCGTCGAGGACTTCACCGTAGGTCAGCGTGGTCGAGTTCACGAGCGCGCGCTCCGAGGCCACGTCGATGTCGACGGAATCGATACCGTTGACGCCGCGCAGTGACGATTCGATCGCGGACGCGGACTCGCGGGTAACGTTGTGCAGAGTAACCGTGTACGTCATGTAATTCGCATTGACCGATCGCGCTCGCTCAAACTTTCCTTTCCGTCCCGTTTGATCGTGGAGACCCCGGGAATAGCCGGGTTGTCAAACGACTCGACGCAACAGGGATTGCCATGATCATCATCATCGGGCTCATCGCCTTGATCGCGGCCGTGATTATCGGAGTGGCCGCGGTAGTGGGCAACACCGGCCCCGCTCAGCAACTGACGAGCGATTTCGCGGTATTCGACTATCACTTCCACGGTTCCACCGGAGCACTGTTCGGTTACGGAGTAACGCTCGGTGCGATCGGGGCGTTCGGACTGGCCCTCGTCCTATCCGGCGCCTGGCGGGTCACCCGCCGCGGCGTGGCCGCGCGTCGTGAACTCGCACAGTCCCGTCGCGAGATGGCGGCGGTGCGGCGCGATCTGGCCGCAGGCACTACCGCGCCGGTGGAACGCACCTCGCAGGAGCCGGCTTGGCGGCGGTGGTTGCGCACAGGCGGTTCGGGTACTGCCCGCACCGATCGCGGCGCCACGGTATCGACCTCGAAACCCGTGACCGCGAAATAATTGAGAAGAAAAGGAATACGACAATGATCATTCTCGGCCTCATCCTCCTGGTCTTGGGTTGGCTGCTCGGAATCGGGCTGCTCACCACGGCGGGCATCATCGTGCTGATCATCGGGCTCGTGCTGCTGGTGGCCGGTTCGGTGGGCCGTCCGGTGGGTGGCCGCCGCTGGTACTACTAGGGATTCCGCATGAAGTTCGAAGATCGCCTCGCGCATCAAGTGCAAGCGACCAGGGGCAGCGTGAAGAAATTCGTCGGCCGTGCGACCGGCAACTCCCGGCTGGAGGCCGAGGGGCGGCGGGAGCAGGCCCGCGGCAATCTGAAACGCGCCGCGGACAAGGTGCGGGACGCGTTCAAGCGCTGACCGCGCACCGCTCGACCGGTGCCGGGCGAAGGCCGATGGCCTCCGCCCGGCATTGTCGTGTTCTCGCGAAGGAAAAGTTCGAATTCTCGCGTGCGCGTCAGACTCCGGCGATTCCGGCGAGTTGTCCGATGCCGTAGGTGACGGCCATCGCCAGCGCGCCGCCGAGCACCACCCGGACCACCGCCCGGCCACGGGCACTTCCCCCCAACCGGGCGCTGACCGACCCGGTGAGCGCGAGCGCGGCGAGCACGGCCGCGAACGTCACCGGAATACGCGCGTCGACCGGCGGCAGGAGGATGGCCAGCAACGGCAGCAGCGCGCCGAGGGTGAAGGCCACCGCCGAGGAGAACGCCGCCAGCCAGGGGTTGGTCAGCTCGGCGGGATTCAGGCCCAGTTCGGCCTCCGCGTGCGCGGTGAAGGCGTCGTGCGCGGTGAGTTCCTCGGCGACCTTGCGCGCCGTTTCGGGCGTCAGCCCTTTTGCCTGGTAGATCCCGGTGAGCTCGATCAGCTCGTAGTCCGGCTCGTCGCGCAGCTCCCTGCGCTCTTTCGCCAGCAGAGCCCGCTCGGAATCGCGCTGAGTGCTGACCGAGACGTATTCGCCCACCGCCATGGAGATCGCGCCAGCCGTCAGACCCGCGATGCCCGCGGTGAACAAGGCCGGTGTATCGGTGGTGGCCGCCGCGACGCCGACGACCAGACCCGCGGTGGACACGATGCCGTCGTTCGCGCCGAGCACACCGGCGCGCAGCCAGTTGAGTTTGGACGCGAAGCCGTTGCCGTGCGGTTCGTGCGGATGTGCGCCGGAGGCGTCGGTCGTGCGATCCATGAAACGCACCCTAATCACCACCGTGTGACGCGGGCGGGAATCGCGACAGCTCGAACGGTTAAGCGCGGGGTTGGCGGGGAACCGCCAACGGATGCGGCGGCATCGTGCGGTGGATGATCTGGAGAATCAGCAGGAACAGCACCGAGAGTCCGGCGGTGGTGAAATCCCCGACCAGAACCGCCAGTACGGCGAACGCGCCGAACACCGGAAACTCCAGCACGGCGCACCAGCGCAGGATCCGCAGCCGCCTGGCGTTGGCGGCCAGCCGTTGCACACCGTCGTCGATGATGGTCAGCGCCGTCTCGTAGCGCACCATGCCGTCGCCGACCTGGACGAACATGTGCACGGCCTGGTCGCGGCTGAGCTCGCCGAGCCAAGCCCGGTCGATCAGCCGCTTGCCCTCCTCGGCGACCTCCTTGATAACCGCGTCCATGCGGCCCCCTTCCCAGTCGTCCGGAGAGTCTAGCGGCCGAATCGCGCCTTCCCAGTGACGATTCAAGCGGGCGGGAAGACGTAGACGCGCTCCGGCACGATCCGCACGATCACCCGCCGCGCCTCCGGTTCCGGTGGCGGCGTCGCGCCGCCCATGTACTTGGCGTACATCGCGGTGAGCAGGGTCTTGTCCGGGTCGTCGGTGAGCTCCACCCGGCCGCGCACCTCCGCGTAGCGGCCGTTGGCGCGGCTGAGCACCAGCAGGCTCACCCGCGGATCGCGCCGCATGTTGCGGGTCTTCAGGCGTCCTTCGATCGTGCTGAACAGCAGGGTGTCGCCGTCGTGGTCGACGAAGATCACCGAGGACTGCGGGCGGCCGTCCGCGTTCGCGGTGGCCAGTACGGCGGCGTGCGGGCTGTCGATCAAGGTGCGCACGATGTCATCGAGTTGCATCGGAAGTCTCCTCGGTCGGTGCGGAATCACGGTGATTCCCGTAATGCGGACTTCCGCCGCGATCGGAAGGAATCGCCGAGAGCGATTCTTTTTCGAGTCCCGCCCGGTCCATATCTGCGACGGCTCACGCTTCGTGAACCGGGAAAGGACCCGCGGATGACCTCGACCAGTGCGCTACCGGACGCCGAATTCACTCGCCGTACTCAGCCGTATCGCCGGGAACTGCTCGCGCACTGCTATCGCATGCTCGGCTCGATCCACGACGCCGAAGACGTGGTGCAGGAGACCTATTTGCGGGCTTGGCGTTCGTTCGGCGCCTTCGAGGGCCGCTCCTCGGTGCGGACCTGGCTCTACCGGATCGCCACGAACGCGTGCCTGACCGCGCTCGAGCACCACGGTCGGCGCGTGCTGCCGTCCGGTCTCGGCGCTGCGGGCACGGACCCGTCGGCGCGGCCCGTGGCCGCGGCGGGCGTACGGTGGCTCGAGCCGCTGCCGGACACCCTGGTGACGCCGGACTCGGCGGACCCGGCGGGTGTCGCGGTGGCTCGCGACAGCCTGCGCCTGGCGCTGATCGCATGCCTGCAACACCTGAACGGCAGGCAGCGTGCGGTGCTGTTGCTGCGCGACGTGCTCGGTATGCCCGCGGCCGAAGTCGCCGGAGTGCTCGAAACCAGCACCGCGGCGGTGAAGAGCACATTGCAGCGCGCGCGAGCCCGGTTGACGGAGGTATCGGCGGCGGCCGAGCAGGCGGTGCCGCCGAGCGAGCCGGGGCAGCGCGCGCTGCTCGAGGAGTATCTGACGGCCTTCCGACGCGCCGACCCGGCCGCCATCGAACGACTGCTGCACCGGGACGCCGTGCTGGAGATGCCGCCGTCGGCCACCTGGTTCTCGGGTAAGCGGACGTGCGTCGCCTACCTGGCCGAGCACGTCCTCGGCGCTCCCGGCGCGTGGTTGCTGTTCCCGGCCGCGGCGAACGGGCAGCTCGCCGCGGTCGCCTATCACCGGCAATCGGATTGCGTCTACCGCGCTTTCGGCGTCGCGGTGCTCACCACGACCACGGACTCGATCATCCGGATCACCGCGTTCGGCGACCCGGATCTGGTCACCGCGTTCGGATTCGCCCCGGTCCTCGGGTGAACGAAGGTCGCGATACTCGCACGTGCGCGGTACTTCTTGCCGGGAGTCGGATCGGTCGTGGAGCGCTATCGGCCGCGCTGGATCTCCGGCCGGTCGTCTCGAATTCCGATCCAGGCGTAATCCCGCGCCCTGGTGATCGCGACGAGCTTCTGCCGTTCGGCGAGTTCGGCTCGTTCGCGTCCCGCGCCGGTGCGTGAGTCCGCGCCCGCGGGCCAGGTCGGATGGAAGACCGCCGCGAAATCGAGCCCCTTGGCGCGATGCACCGCGCCGACCTTGACCGCCGCCCGCGGTGTTCCGTCGTAGTCCTCCAGGGGCAGTGTCGCGATGCCGACGGCCTCCAGCGCCCCGGCGAGCCGCCCGGCCTCGTGCCGCGTCCGGGTGAGTACTGCGATATCCGACAACGGCTTTCCGCATCCGCGAATACCGTCGACCAGCGCGGCCTCCAGGTACTGATCCGGTCCACGCCAGATCCGCACCACGCCGTCGGGCAGGGTGACGTCGGCATCGCGCAGCGGCACGCCGGGCGCGTCGTCGAAATCGCCGAGCTCGTTCACCGCATCGATGCCCGCGGCGTTCTCCCAGACGCGGCGGCGGTTGCGGTAGTTCACCCGCAGGATCTCGCCGCGGCCGCGCAGATCGATGCCCGCCTCGGCCATGCGCCAGCCTCCGGCGTACACCTGCTGCTGGCCGTCGCCGAGCAGCAGCAGCGGACTCGACCCGTTGCCGCCCGCGATGGCGTGGGCCAGCCGCAGCCCGGCCAGCGTGATGTCCTGCACCTCGTCGACGACGACCGCGTCATAGGGTTCCGGGAGCGGTTCGTTGCGGATCTCGGCCAGCGCGATGGCGATGACGTCGCTGTAGTCGGAGATGCCCCGCTCGCGCATCTCGCTGACGTACGGCACGTACAGCTTGTGCCACACGTCGGCGCGCCGGTCGTCGCCGAGACGAACACCGTTGCGCCCGTATCGGTCCGCGCGCTGGTAGACGTCCAAGTCGTCGATCTCGCGCCCCTTGATCACCCGGTCGATCTCCTCCCGCCAATAGCTCGCGCGCGGCTCGATGTCCTCGAAGTCGGCCCTCGCCCGTTCCCAGACGCGGCTGAACACGCGGTCGGCTCCGTGCGGGTCGAGTTTCGGCGCGGCGATCCGCTGTGCGAGGAAATCCAGGGCCCAGGCGTGCAGACCGGCGAACTGGACGCGGCTCTCGGTTCCCGGGGCGAGCCTGCGGAAGTAGGTCTCCTGGCAGTTCGCGAGCGTCTTCACGAACGTCGTGTACAGCTGACGGCCGGTGGATCGCCGCGCCTGCCTGGCCATTCGGTGCAGCGCCACGACGGTCTTCCCGGTGCCCGCAGGGCCGGTCAGCCGCGCGGGGCCGGTGTAGTTGCGCGCGACCAGGATCTCCTGTTCGGGATCCAGGAAGGTCATCCAGTGCTGGAACGGCCTCTGCAACGCCGTATTCCGCTGCGGCGCAAGCACCTCCGACCGATCGAGCAGAGCGGGATCCGCTGCGCCCTGCGCCGCTTCCTCGAACTCCAGCAAGTCGTATTCGCGGGCCGACTGGTGGGCGACGGTGTTCGCGATGGCCTGTACCCGGGTGGGTCGCAAGTGCCGCTGCCGTGCGCGGATCACCCGATCGAGCTCGCCCGGCCCGGCCACGGCGAACCGGCCGTCCACGCGCACCCCGATTCCGGCGGGTACGAGCAGGACGAGCTGCACGTCATGGGGGACCAGCTTCTCGCGCCCGAACTGCAATCGGCCGAATCGCGCCTCGACGTCGCGGTGGATCTCGTCGAGTTCGGCCGGGACGCCCTCGGCGAAGCGCAACGCGAAAAGTCCTGTCCCGCAGAACAGCAACGCATGGGCGTGCGTGGCGGGCAGGTCCACGGGGTCGCGATGGACGAGCAGGTATCGGCCCGGTTCGGCCAGCGCCTCGGCGAGAAATGTGCGCTGGTGCGATGTCAGGCCGGGAATGCGGGTCAGCGTGTCCGTGACACGCGAAAGCCAGGCGTTCATGGAGTCCCCCTTCCGGTGCACACCTACCCCGTCTTCGACGGTAAAGACACCGCGTCGAGGAGGGAATGCGCCGAGGGCTTTCCGGGACAACCGTTATCGAAACGGGCGGATCGGACACCGGACCGTTGTCGGCCTGTCACCCGAAAGTGTTGTGCTGCTGTGTTCTTCCATCGGATTCCACGCGGCGCAGGGTGGTCGGCGTTGTGCCCCACCATCTTCGGGCACATCGGGTGAAGGTCGCTTGTTCCGACAGCCCGATCAGCGAGGCGACCTGACTCATCGGCATATCCGTCGTGGTCAGATAACGCCGGGCCGCGTCCCGGCGGACCTCGTCCAGGATCGCGGCGAACGAGGTGTGTTCGGCGGCGAGGCGTCGTTGCAAGGTGCGCGGGTGCACCGTGAGCAGCCGTGCCACCGCGCCTATCTCGGGCGCGGATGTACCCAGGAGCTGCTGGACGGCGGCGCGCACCTGCGGGGCGAGCGCCGCCGCCGCGTCACCGGACTGCTCCGCGAGGAAGGCCATCGCCAGCCGGTGCAGATTCTCGTCACCGCCGGTGAGCGGCCTGCCCGCCAGGCTGCGCGGCATACGTAGCGCCGCGAAGGGCCGCTCGACCCGCACCGGGGCGCTGAAGAATTCTTCGTAACCGGCGAGCGCGGCCTCGGGCCGATAGGGCAACTCGACCGAGCGCAACCCGTATCGGTCGCCCACCAAGCGCTGAATGGTGCGATGCACGAACGCCAAGCCCAGGTCGGTGCCCTGGACGGGGGTGGGAAGTCCCGGCCGCACGCTGTAGCGCAGCGCGATCACGCCGCGATCCCCGTAGGGGTCCGGTTCCAGCGTCAGGCTCAGCGACCGCGCGTGCAGGAACAGGTACCGCGCCGTGCACTCGAGCACGTCGGCCAGCGACGGCGAATTCCGGATGGCCAGCGCCAGCGGGCCGAGCATGTCCAGATCCTGCCGCTGGGAGATCCGCAGACCCAGGTCGGGGCAGCGCAGCTGGTGCGCGGCCAGTTCCAGGACGGCCGCGACGCGCTCGTCCGGCACGAGCAGATCGTCGGCGTCCAAGGCGGCCACCGGCAGCCCGCACGCCGTGGCCAGCGCCTCCGCGTCGCCACCGAGTTCGGCCACGGTCGCGCGGAAACCGCGCAGCCCTGCGGATCGAATCACCGACATGTCGTCGAGGATCAAATAGTTGTCGCGCAAAGTCAAGATAGCGACCCCGTGAGGCTCGCACACTGGACACATGACGCAGACCGACACAGCACCGGAACACCTCGATGTCGTGATCGTCGGCGCGGGACTATCCGGTATCGGCGCTGCCTACCGCTTGCAGACCGAGTGCCGTGGCAAGACCTACGCCATCCTCGAGGCCCGCGACACGCTGGGCGGCACCTGGGACCTGTTCCGCTACCCGGGCATCCGCTCGGACTCCGACATGTTCACCCTCGGCTACCCGTTCAAGCCGTGGCGGGACGCCAAGTCGATCGCGGACGGTCCGTCGATCCTGCGCTACATCACCGAGACCGCGACCGAGAACGGCATCGACCGGCACATCCGCTTCCGCACCAAGGTCCTCGCGGCCGATTGGGACAGCGGCGCCGCGCGCTGGACGCTGACGCTCGAGCAGCGCGACGCGACCGGCTCCACCGAGACGCGCACGCTGACCTGCGGCTTCCTCTACGCCTGCGCCGGGTACTACAACTACGACCAGCCGCACGCACCGGAATTCCCCGGCATCGCGTCGTTCGCCGGCGAGGTGGTGCACCCGCAGTTCTGGCCCGAGGACTTCGACTATCGCGGCAAGCGCGTCGTCGTGATCGGCAGCGGCGCGACCGCGGTCACCCTGGTCCCGGCGATGGCGGAGCAGGCGGAGCTGGTGACGATGCTGCAACGCTCGCCGACCTGGATCAGCGCCGTCCCGGGGCGGGACAAAGTGGCCGACAAGATCCGCGAGCTGCTACCGCCGCGGCCCGCGCATCGGCTGATCCGAACCAAGAACATCCTGTTCGGCATCGGCTTCTACCAGTACTGCCGTCGCAGGCCGGAGGCGGCGCGCAAGCTGCTCACCGGCCTCACCACGCGCATCCTGAAGGACGAACAGGCCGTCGCCGAGCACTTCACGCCCAGCTACAACCCCTGGGACCAGCGTCTGTGCGCGGTCCCGGACGCGGACTTCTTCAAAGCCATGAAGAAGGGCAAGGCCGAGGTCGTCACCGATCACATCGACAGCTTCGTGCCGGAGGGCATCCGGCTGAAGTCCGGCCGGGTGCTGAAGGCGGACGTCGTGATCACGGCGACCGGGCTGCGACTGCTCGCCTTCGGCGGCATCGCGCCCAGTGTCGACGGCGTGCGGGTCGACTTGTCCGAGCAGTTCGTCTGGCAGGGAGCCATGCTCACCGGCGTCCCCAACTTCGCCGTGTGCATCGGGTACACCAACGCGTCGTGGACGTTGCGCGCCGACCTCACCTCTCGGCTGGTCTGCAAGGTGCTCAACCACATGGACCGCAAGGGTTACGCCTCCGTGGTGCCAGAGCCACGGGGCACGCTCGAGGAGCACCCGCTGCTGGATCTGGCCTCCGGTTACGTCCAGCGCTCCATCGGCGACTTTCCCCGGCAAGGCGGCCGTCATCCGTGGAAGGTGCGCCAGAACTACCTGCTCGACTCGGCGACCACGCTGCGCACCGACTTGGACAAGACGCTCACCGCGACGCCGAAATCGGCCGTCCGGCGGCCGGTGCCTGTCGCCTGACCCGTCACGGAGGAGTGGGGTCAGCGCGCCCGGAGTACGACGATGCCCGGTGTCGACCGCACGTACTCGGCGAAGGGCGAGTCCACCACCTTGTCGTTGCCCGCGAGCGAGGACGCGTTGCGGAAGACCGGACCGGCGTCGGTCATGACGAAGATGCCGACGTGGGTGACGTCCAGGCCCGGTTGGTCGGCATAGGCGCCGATGTAGTCGCCGGTGCGCAGCCCGCTCACGACGTCCTGGCCGACGGCGGCGCTGGGAATGTAGGTGATCGCGCGATCGACCACGGGCAGCCCCGGAAGATAGGTGCCGCCGTCGGCTTTCGCGTTGAGGTGTTCGGTGACGGTCACCGCAGCGGTGCTCAACGTCGCCGTGATGTCGGTGGCCGCGACGTCGGGGACGTTCGACCAGTCGGTGAAGAAGTGCTTGCGCTGCTGGAAGTCCACGCGGCCGCCCGCGTAGCGCGTGCGGATCAGGTTCGTCGTGAACTGCTCGCGGTCGGTGGAGCGGGTGAGCGCCTCGACGTAATCGAGGAAGGTGAAGCAGTCCACCCGGCGCAAGTCGATGACCAGCTGTTCGGGCTGGGTCGCCGATCCGACGAGCATGTTCGCGCCGTAGGGCGTGCCGAGGAACCGGCGCGACAGCAGCTCGATCAGTTCCGCCTTGCTCGCCGCCGCGGGCGCCTGAGCGCGCAGCGACAGCAATTCGTCGAGCTTTCTCGCGGTGACGTCGTCGAGGCGTACGGCCTCCGGAGCGCCGAGCGCCACGGTCGGTGTGGACACCGCGGCGCAGACAAGGGCCACGAGGACGAGCAGTACACGAGCGATGGTGCGCAAGACGCCTCCAGCGGAGTGGGCCGGCCGATCCGTACACGACAGCGACACCAACGGTAGGTGATGAGGGTCGGCAAGACCTAGCGCCGTCCAAACACCCCTTCTGCTGGACTGAACGCCGGGTCACGAGGTGGTGGCCCCACGTCCCCACCGAAAGGGTTATCCGACATGACGAGAATCGTTCGAGCCACCTTCGCTCTGGGCGGTCTGCTCGCCGCGGGCGCGCTGCTGGTTCCGGCGACCGCCTCCGCGCAGCCGCAGCCGGGCGGACTGCTGGAGACGACGTGCAACTTCGCCCAGATCGATGCCGCCGTCCATGCTCAGTTCCCCGACGCCGCCGCCCGGCTCGACGCGCACCCGGACCGGAAGGCGAAACTCCAGGAACTCCTGAGTCTCCCGGTCGAGCAGCGCAAGCAGCGCGCCAAGGAATTCCTGGACAAGCACCCGGAGGCCAAGGCCAGGTTCGAGGAACGCCGCAACTCGCCGGAGGCGCAGCAGCACCGCGAGAAGCTGCGCGTCATCGCCGACACCTGCCACAACTACTGAGCACGCTGCGGGCGAGGTGTCGGACTCGCCCGCACCTCGCTACGCCCGCGCGCGGGGGAGGTCGACGGTGACCGCCAGACCGCCCTCCGGGCGGGCCGTCGCGTGAACGACGCCGCCGTGGGCCTGTGCGACCGAGCGCACGATCGACAGGCCGAGCCCGGCGCCGCGGGTATCGGAATCGGCCGAGCGTTCGGCGGTGGCGAGTCTGCGGAACGGTTCGAAGAGACTGTCGACTTCGAACGCGGGCACCGGGGGACCGCTGTTCGCCACGGTGAGCACCGCGCGCTGGCCTGCCGTCCTGGTCCGGATGCTCACCCAGCCGTTCTCGGGCAGGTTGTAGCGCACGGCGTTGTCGAGCAGATTGTGGACGAGGCGTTCCAGCAAGAGCGGATCTCCCTGCACGGGCGCGGTTTCGAGATCGGCGGTGATCTCGGCCCCTGGCCGTTCGGCTCTGGTTCCGACCGCATCGGCGGCGAGGTCGGCGAGGTCGGCGCTGCGGTGTTCGGTCAGCCGCTGTTCGCTGGTGGCCAGCACCAGGAGGCCGTCGATGAGCCGTTCGTGACGGCGGTTGACCTCGAGGAGCGTGGCGCCGAGCCTGCGGGTGGACTCGGGAACCTCGGGGTCTTCCAACGCCACCTCGATCAGGGTCCGGTTGATGGTCAGCGGTGTGCGCAGTTCGTGGGAGGCGTTCGCCACGAATCGGCGCTGTCCGTCGAACGCCCGGTCCAGGCGCTCCAGCATCGCGTCGAAGGTGTCGGCCAGATCCTTGATCTCGTCCTGCGGACCGTCGAGGGCGATGCGCTCGTGCAGGCTGGTGTCGGCCACGCGCCGCGCGGTCGCGGTGATCCGCTGCAAGGGATGCAGGGCACGTCCGGCCAGCAACCAGCCGAATCCACCCGCGGCGATCCCCACCGCGCCCAAAGAAACCAGCGACCACACCAGCATGGCGCGCAAAGTATCCCGCCGATTCCGCTGGGCTTGCTCGCCGAGCGCCTTGAACAGTTCCGCGGACACCGGAGCACGGTTGCGCTCCGCCCGCTCGAGGAGATACTCCCGCACCACTTGCTGCGCACCGCCGCCGGGCCGTCGCTCCAGCGACTGATTCAGGTAGAAGTACATCAACGCGATCAGTACCGCGCCGGCCAGGAAGAACGCCGTCGCGTACAGCAGCGTGAGCCGCAGCCGGATCGTGCGCCCGTTCATCGGATCCGGTATCCAACGCCGGGCTCGGTCTCGATCAGCCGCGGGTCGCCCAGCTTCCGCCGCACGTTCATGATCGTGTACCGCACCACGCCGGTGAACGGGTCGATGTGCTCGTCCCATGCCTTCTCCAGCAGCTGCTCGGCCGAGACGACGCCGCCGTCCGCGCGCAGCAGTTCGGCCAGCACCGCGAACTCCTTGCGCGACAGGGTGACCGGTTCACCGTTCCTGGTGACGGCGAACCGGTGCTGGTCGAGCCGGATGCCGGACCGCTCCAGCACCGGGGGAGCGGCGCTGCGTGCCCGCCGCCCGAGCGCCTGGATCCGGGCGACCAGCTCGGCGAAGGCGAACGGCTTGGTCAGATAGTCGTCGGCGCCAAGCCCCAGACCGGCTACCCGCTCCGCCACCGCGCTCGCGGCCGTCAGCATCAGGATCCGGGCCGAGCCGCCGGACTCGATCAGCGTGCCGCACACCTCGTCGCCGGAGACGCCGGGCAGATCCCGGTCGAGTACCACCACGTCATAGTCGTGCACGCCGGTACGTTCCAGCGCCGCGGTGCCGTCGTACACCACGTCGACCGCCATGGCATGCCTGCGCAACCCGTCGGCGATCGCGTCGGCCAGCAATCTCTCGTCCTCGACAACAAGTACCCGCACCCCGCCATCGTGCCCTCTACCGCTGTTGGGTGGACGTTAGTCCGGCCCCGGCGGGCAGATCTGGGTAGGCTCGCGGACGAACCGGCGCACCCGACTCCCAGGAGAGACAAGCCATGGCAGGCGACTGGAACACCCAGATCATCGAGGAATTTCGCGCCAACCAAGGCAAGGTCGGCGGCCCCTTCGCCGGTCGCGAATTGCTGTTGCTGACCAGCACCGGCGCGAAGTCGGGTCGCCCGCGCACCAATCCGCTCGCGTTCGTTCGCGACGGCGACGACATCGTGGTGATCGCCTCCAAAGCGGGCGCTCCGACCAATCCCGACTGGTTCCACAACGTCCGGGCGAACCCGGAGGTCACGCTCGAGATCGGCACCGAGACCCTGGCGGCGACCGCGACTCCGGTCACCGAAGGCGCGGAGCGCGACCGTCTCTACGCCGCCATGGTCGAGGTGATGCCCGGCTTCGCCGAATACCAGGAGAAGACCGACCGGGTGATTCCCGTCGTCAAGCTGACGCCGCACTGAGCGGAGCTGGGGCGGCGCCGTTCCCGGTCGTGGCCGAACGGAAGCGTCAGCCTGCCGTGATTCCGGTGATCAGCGTTTGATCCGTGCCGGTACGGGTCGTGATGAACTGCGTGAAGGTGTTCGCCTCCTCGCCGGGGAACTGCTGCGTCAAGCGGACTTCCCACCGTGCCTGGCCGTCGGGTCCGTCCCCGGCCCGGGAAATCTGCACGCAGTATCGGGTGCCCGCAGGCACCTGGTTGATGCCGCGCTGGATCTGATCGGCGGGCGATACCGCCGCGTCGGGGGCGACCACCGCGCGAGCCCGGTACCCGGATCGTTCGGCGTAGTAGGCGTACTCGAAGGCGAAGATGGCGTCGGGGCCGTTGCCGGTGCCGCCCGGATCGGTGCCGGAGACGACGTCGGCGGTG
This sequence comes from Nocardia sichangensis, assembly GCF_047200615.1. Lineage (NCBI taxonomy): Bacteria > Bacillati > Actinomycetota > Actinomycetes > Mycobacteriales > Nocardiaceae > Nocardia > Nocardia sichangensis. The sequence goes on along the minus strand of NZ_JBJZOK010000012.1, from coordinate 162,204 downwards.
CGTTTCTGCTCGCATCCCGGCGTGGCGATGGCCCACGGCGGCCTGACCCGTGAGGTGGACGTCGAGGTGGTCGGCGCGGGTCCGGCCGCGCGCGGCGGTGATGTCGCCGCCGCTGTGCGCGAATTCGCCTCGGAGCCATAGATCATGGCCAGGCCGATCGAGACGGTGGCGATCACGATGGCGAGCACGATCAAGACCGTCAGCGAGCGGTTGCCGCGTTGCTGTTCGGTGCGCCGCGGGTGGCGCACCGGGGTGCCGGGATGAATGCCGGATCGGTTGACGATGGCGGGCGCCGTGACGTGGCCGTCCTCGGGCTCGGCCCGCACCGGCTCGGTGGGTGCGCCGCGCTGCTGCGGGGCAACGGGTTGCGGCGGTCGCACCGCGGCGGGCGCGGGTTCGAGCCATTGCTCCCACTCGCCGAGGCGCGGCCGGGTGTCTTGCCGCTCCGGCGGGCGCGGTGGCTCCGGCGCCTCGTACTGCGGCTCACGACGACGAACCTGTTTGCGCCGACCGGGTGAACGACGTCGTTTGGACGGCTTGCCTGCCGGAATGCGCAGCATCGGCAGACCCGTGTCGAACGGATTGGCCTGGCTCGCGCCCTGACTGGGATGCTCCCGGTCAGGGGGCGTCATCGTCGAATTCGCCCAGCACCGGTACGACCGCTGTCACGGCGGACGGGATGGTCACGCCGAGTTGTCCGTCGCGCGGCTTGTGCTCCTGGTCTTCGCCGCCCGGCGGCGGAGCGGGCGGTACCACCATGCCGCCGGTCGGGCCGGGATGAGCGGGATGGTCCGGGCTGGTCGCGGGCGCGGGTGGCGCGGAGTCGACGGCGGGCGGCGCGACCGCGGGCGCGGGCCTGCTCTCCGGTTTCGGCGCATCCGCTCGCGCGGCGGGCGACGAATTGCCGGGCGGGATCAGCGAACCCGGGCCGCTGGTCGACGACTTGTGCTCCGGCGATCCACCGAAGTCGAACAACTTCGAGGAATTCTTCGAGTCGTCGCCGGTCGTGCCGGAGTTGGTGGTGGAGCCCGGGTTGATCAGCTCCGGGATCGCCTTGTCCGCGGCCGCGGCGACGGTGTCGATGCCGTGGATGCCGACTTCGGCGATCTTGTCGATGATGTGCGTCCCGATGTCGACGCCCGCGTTGATGGCCGTGGTGCCGAGGTCCACCCCCGCGGAGATGAGCTGCTGCTGCAATTGCAGTTGCGCGACCATGGCCGGGTCCATGGGCTGTGTGGTGGCGGGTGTCGTGGTGCCGGGCACGACTTGCCCGGTGCTACCGGGATAGACGGCTTGCCCCTGGCTGACGCCGGACGGCGTGGTGACCGTGAGCGGTCCCATCTCGTCGAGTTTCCTGGTGTGGTCATCCATTTCGGTGCGCGCGGCCGTCACGGTGGTGAGCGCGTCGCGCAGCGCCTGGGTGGCGCGGGTGATGACGGCGTCGGTCTCCGGTGCGGAGGTCGCGTTGTCCAGGATCTCCCGCGCGTCGCGCCGGAAGTCGGCGATGATCTGGTCGACGCGCCGCGCCGCGCGCCCGGAGGTGGCGTGCGCGTCGGCGAGAACGGACAGGTAGGCCGGACCTCGGTCGGAGATGTCGCCGATCTGGGTCTGCGTGGTGCGCATCGCGGGCACCGCGCTGTCGGCGGCCTGGGAGGCCCAGGTCGATTCCAGGGCGTGCAGCCCTTCGCGGTGCGGGCCTTCGGTGTCGGCCGCCTGGGCGGATGCGGCCGAGAGCGCCCCGGTCGCGGCCGCGCTCGGCACGCCGACACCGGTGCCGAGTGCGGAGCGCAGCGTCAGCAGTGGCTTGACCAGCGCGGCGACGATCGGCGGATCGACGCCAGGTTCGGTGCTCACCGGCCTGGTGGTCTCGGCGGCGGGCTGGGTGGTGTGGGTGCGTTTGCGCAGTCCCATCAGGCTTCTCATGCCGGTGCCTCTCCGGACCGCGTGATCGCGCTCGCCGTCGCGGCGTCGACATCCTGCGCGTTCTCGCTGTAACCGCGCAGCACTCGGCCGTATGCGCTGACCAGCTGTCCGGCCGTCGACAACGCTTCGGCGTGTTCGGACACGGCCGCGGAGAAGCGCGCCGCGAATTCCGCGCCGACGACGCCGAGATCGGCGGCCAGTCGTTCCGGATCCACCGCGCTGGAGGCGACCGTGGCCGCCGACGCCAATTGTTCGGACACCGCGTCCGCGATCGCGGTGTAGGCGGCCACCGCCGCCGGGTCGAGCCTGAGCGTATCCACTGTTCCCCTCCCGGATCCCAGTCTGTCGCTACCGCGCCATGATTCACCGCCAAGGGTACTGTGCCGAAGCCCCGCCATGCGCCTGTTCCTCGGTGGTCGGTTTCGCGCGTAGGCCACGCTTTCGCGTGTCCGACCGTCCGCGCGGCGTGGGCGGCATCTCGAAGCATCCGCGGGCGCGTCCTGGCGCGACGGCCGACCTCCCTGTTCACGAGCCCTCCTGTGTCCCTTGCCGATCCGGCCGGAGTGGCGTCCACCCGAGCGAACGCGTGCGTGTCGAGATTGTTATTCGGAACAACAAATTAGCTGTTGTGCGCTGCGTCACAGTCCAATATGTTGCTGTGAACAACATTTGTTCCACTCCGACCGGCCGGGGGATCGTCCCGGCCGGTGATGAAAGGCCCACTTATGCGTAAGGGCATCCTCAGCGCCGCCGCGCTGTCGTTCGCGCTCCTGGCCGCCACGCTCACCGCGTGCGGCGACTCCGGGGACTCCGGCGGCAAAACCCAGATCGGCGTGATCCTTCCGGACAGCAAGACCTCCGCCCGCTGGGAGACGGCGGACCGCAAGTACCTGCAACAGGCGTTCGAAGCCGCTGGCGTCAAGGCCGATATCCAGAACGCCCAGGGCGACAAGAACGCCTTCCAGACCATCGCCGACCAGATGATCACCAACGGCGTCTCGGTCCTGGTGATGACCAACCTGGACAGCGGCACCGGCAAAGCGGTGATCCAGAAGGCGAAGTCGCAGGGCGTCACCGTGATCGACTACGACCGGCTCACCTTGGGCGGCGGCGCGCAGTATTACGTCTCCTTCGACAATGTGAAGGTCGGCAGCTTGCTCGGTGCGGGAGTCGCGCAGTGCCTGACCGATCGCAACGCGGTGCGCCCGGTGGTCGCGTACCTGAACGGCGGACCGACCGACAACAACGCCGCCCTGCTGAAGACCGGCTACGACGGTGTGTTGAAGCCACGATTCGACGCGGGCCAGTACGTCAAGGGCCCCGATCAGGCTGTCCCGGAGTGGGACAACACGACAGCGGGCACCATCTTCGAGCAGATGCTCACCGGCAGGCCGGATATCGGAGGCGTCGTCGCGGCCAACGACGGATTGGCCAACGCCGCGATCGCGGTGCTGAAGAAGCAGAAGCTCAACGGTCAGGTGCCGGTCAGCGGGCAGGACGCCACGGTGCAGGGACTGCAGAACGTGCTGGCGGGCGACCAGTGCATGACCGTCTACAAGGCGATCCAGAAAGAGGCCGAAGCGACCGCGAAACTGGCGGTGGGCCTGGTGAAGGGGGAACCCGGCACGACCAACGGCACCGTGCGCGATCCGGAGTCGAACGCCGACGTGCCGTCGGTGCTGCTGGAACCGAAGGCCATCTACCCGCGCAACGTCAAGGACGTGGTGGCCGACGGCTATGTCACCAAGACCGAGTTGTGCACCGGCGAGTTCGCGAAACTCTGCGCGGACAACGGGATCTGATATCGCACGCCCCTTCCGCGGTTCGATGAGGGGATTGCGGAAGGGGCTCCATTCTTCGGAGGAGCCACCCCATGTCCGAACTGCCGGTCATCGAATTACGCGGATTAGAGAAAAGTTTCGGTCCGGTCCACGTCCTGCACGAGGTCACCTTCAGCGCCTTCCCCGGCGAAGTGACCGCACTTGTCGGCGACAACGGCGCGGGCAAGTCCACGCTGGTCAAATGCATCGGCGGTACCCATCCGATCGATGCGGGCGAGTTCCTCTTCGAGGGCGCGCCGGTGCAGGTGCACAGCCCGCGCGACGCGGCGGCGCTGGGCATCGAGATCGTCTACCAGGACCTCGCGCTGTGCGACAACCTCGACATCGTCCAGAACATGTTCCTCGGCCGGGAGCGCAAGCGCGGTCTCGTGCTCGACGAGTACGCGATGGAGGAACTGGCCGAGAAGACGTTGGCGAGCCTGTCGGTGCGCACCGTCAAGTCGGTCCGGCAGCAGGTCGCCAGCCTGTCCGGCGGCCAGCGCCAGACGGTGGCCATCGCGAAAGCCGTGCTGTGGAACAGCAAAGTGGTGATCCTGGACGAGCCGACGGCCGCGCTGGGCGTCGCGCAGACCCAGCAGGTGCTCGAACTGGTCCGCAAGCTCGCCGACCAGGGCCTGGCGGTGGTGCTGATCTCGCACAACATGAACGACGTCTTCGCGGTGTCCGACCGGATCGCCGCGCTCTATCTCGGCCGGATGGCCGCCCAGGTACGAACCTCCGACGTGACGCACGCGCAGGTCGTCGAATTGATCACGGCAGGCCGTAGCGGCGCGCTCGGCCTCGAGGCGAGCGGAGCGACCCGATGACCGCGGTGACCACCGAGCGGCGACCGGTGGCGGCGCCGGTGACCGACCTGATGAGCGACTACGTCGGCCGCGTGCGCGGCGGCGACATGGGGGCGTTGCCCTCGGTGATCGCGCTCGTCGTCCTGTCGGCCGTCTTCTGGGCGGCGCGCCCGGTCTTCATGTCCGAGGCCAATTTCGCCAATCTGTTCACCCAGGGCGCGGCGATCGCAGTGATCGCGATGGGGTTGATCTTCGTGCTGCTGCTGGGGGAGATCGACCTGTCGGCCGGGTTCACCAGCGGGGTCTGCGCCGCCGTGCTCGCGGTGCTGCTCACCGACGAAGGGTGGCCGTGGTATTCGGCGGTGCTGGTCTCGTTGCTCACCGGGATGGTGATCGGACTGGTGATCGGCACGGTCGTGGTGAAGATCGGGATCCCGTCGTTCGTGGTGACGCTGGCGGCATTCCTCGCGTTGCAGGGTGTGGCGCTGAAGATCATGGACAACGGCCGCAACATCTCCATCCGCGACGAGACGATCGTCGCCATCGCGAACAAGAACGTGCCGCCCTTGCTCGGCTGGGCGCTGTACGCGGCACTGGTCACGGGTTTCGCCCTCGTGCAATACCGGAAGTGGCGGGCGCGCACGAAACTCGGGCTCACCGGCACGACGGCGCGGGTGGTCGTGGTGCGAGTCGTGCTGCTGGCGCTCGTGGCCGGCGCGGCGGTGCTGGTGCTCAACGGCGAGCGCAGTCGCAATCCCGCGGTGCACTCGCTGACGGGGATGCCCATCGTGGTGCCGATGATCGCCGCGCTGTTGCTGCTGTGGACGTTCGTGCTGGACCGCACCGCGTTCGGGCGGCACGTCTACGCCGTCGGCGGCAACGCGGAGGCCGCCCGGCGCGCGGGCATCGCGGTGGATCGAGTGAAGATCACCGCCTTCGTGCTGTGTTCGACGATGGCGGCGGTGGGCGGACTGATCGCGGCCTCGCGCGCCAACTCCGTCGACCCGAACACCGGCGGCAGCGACGTGCTGCTCACCGCGGTCGGCGCGGCGGTGATCGGCGGCACCAGCCTCTTCGGCGGCCGCGGGCGGATGCTGGACGCGGTGCTCGGCGCCGCGGTGGTCGCCGTGATCAACAACGGCATGGGGCTGATGGGCTACAGCGCGGGCACGAAATTCGTTGTGACAGGATTTGTGCTGCTCTTGGCGGCCGGAGTGGACGCCCTCTCCCGTAAGCGTGCGCTCCCGCGGCGATGAATCCCAGCCCTGTGACGAAAGCCCGGTGAATGCGAGCAGCACCTTCGCCCGATGAGATCCGCACGCGCAACCTCGCCGCGCTGCTGCGGCACGTCCACCGTGACGGGGCGGTGTCGCGTGCCGCGCTCGCCGAGCGAATGGGATTGAATCGCAGCACGATTCTCGCGCTCACCACGGATCTGGCGGCGGCAGGCCTGGTCAGCGAGGAATTGCCGGGCCAGACCGGACGGGCGGGCAGGCCGTCGCTGGTGGTGCGTCCGCAGGCCGAGCGGGTCTACGTCGTCGCGCTGGACGTCGGCGCGGACCGGCTCGCCGCCGCACGCGTCGGGCTGGGCGGGTCGGTGCTCGAGCGCACCGCGACCGCCCGTCCCGGCGGCGCGTTCGACCCGGACGACGTGATCGCCGCGCTCGCGGCGATGGCGCGGGAGATGATCGCGGCGGCCGCGCCGGACGCTCGGTGCGTCGGCGTCGGAGTCGCGTTCTGCGGCATGGTCCGCGAGGCGGACGGCGTCGTGCGGTACGGGCCGAATCTCGGCTGGGTGGACGTCGCGTTCGGCGCCGAGCTGACGCGAGAACTCGCACTCGGCCTCCGCGTCGCGGTCGGCAACAACGCCAACCTCGGCGCGCTGGCCGAACGCGAACGCGGTGTGGGCGAGGGCTTGGCGAACCTGATCTACCTGCACGGTGATGTCGGCATCGGCGGCGGCATCATCGTGAACGGCGAATTGCTCGGCGGGGAAGGCGGTTACGGCGGGGAAGTCGGGCACATGATCGTGAATCCCGGTGGGCGGCCGTGCGCCTGCGGTTCCCGCGGCTGCCTCGAGGCCGAAGCGGGTGAACTCGGGTTGATCGCCGCGGCGGGACGGACCGATCCGGCGGGACAGGCGGCGGTCGACGCGATCGTCGAGTCCGCCGCCCGTGGCGACGCGGTGGCCCGCGACGCGCTGCACCAGGTCGGTGAATGGCTCGGCTACGGCGTCGCCAATCTGGTGAACATCTTCAATCCGTCGATGGTGGTGTTCGGTGGCGTGCTGCGGGAGATCTATCTGGCCTCGGCCGCCCAGGTGCGCAGCCGCGTCGCGGTGAACGGCCTGCAAGCCGTCCGCGAGCGGGTCAGGTTGCGCACCAGCGCGCTGGCGGGCGACGCGACCTTGATCGGAGCCGCGGAACTGGCCTTCACCGACGTGCTCACCGATCCGTTGCAGACCTTGTCCCGCAAGCAGGCCGCGCGCGCTTGACGGGTTCAGGCGGCGCCCGCCGCGCTGAACTCCGACAGGTGGGTGGTGAGCAGTCGTACCCGCACCCGCTGTTCCTCGGTGGTTTCCTCGGGGTGGTGGATCTCTATGCTCAGCCGGTCGTCGAAGGTGCTGATGATGATGGTGCCGCTCGGCTGCTGGAGCCGGTGCCCGGTCTTGTCGGGCTTGCCGAGCATGATCGAGCGGAAGTCGGTGATCCGCAACTCGTCCGGCACCTTAGGCCTGCGCACTCGTCCCCAATTGGTGGCCAGCACGATTCCCGGTGCGCGCGGCGGGGGACCGGCGGCGATCTCGGGTATGTGCAGTGGGGTCTGCTGCACGATGCCGGTGTCCAGGCCGGCGCGCAGCGTGTCGCTGATGCCGCGGGCCAGTTCGACCAGTGTCGTGCCGGTCCGCGGCGCGGGGATGAAATTCGCGAAGCCGAGCACGTTGGTGCCTTCGGTCATCCCGATCGGCGGGGACACCCGGGTACGCAGGTCGACCGAGTAGGTGTAGGCCAGCTCGGTCAGCGGCAATCCGCGCAGCTCGGCCTCGGTGAGCAGGATCGCGGCCGAGGCGAGGCCGTTGATCGTGGTGTGCTCCCGGTGCCCGAGTTCGATCAGCGCGGTGGTCTGCTGTCGGGTCAGTCTGCAGCGCGCGGTGCGCGGGACGAGGTAATCGGGATCGTCCGGGCCGGAGTAGCTCCGAGCGACGCCCACCGGGCGGTGCGGCATGACCGGTGTGTCGATCTTCCGCACGCCGCGCTCGCGCAGCAGGTCCTCCACCGACCGCGGGAAGCCGTGCGGCGGCAGTTCGGCGGATCGCCTCTCGGTGCGGTCGGTGTAGCACGACCACAGCTCGCCGAACACGGCCAGCGAATGATAGGCATCCGCGACGCTGTGGTGGGTCACCAACGTGATTCCGGCGGTATCGCCGTCCCGCACCACGCACAGCGAGGAGAGCGCCCTGCGCTGGTCCAGCCTGGCTCCGGTGAGCAACCGCTCGGGATCGCCCGCGGCGACCGTCAGCTCCGGTGTGGCGCCGTGGGATTCGAGCAGCAGGTGGCCGCCGCGGCCGTCCGGCTCGAGGTGGGCGCCGAGGATGGGGCGGGAGCGAACCACGGCTTCGAACGCCGCCGACAGCGCGGCGAGATCCAACCGACCCGCGACCCGAATCGAGTAGCCGACGAGTACTTCGCTGTTGGCGAAGATCGCCTCGCTCGGCGCCAGCGGGCGGATGACGGTTGCTGCGGTCATGTCGCTTCCTTCACCTGAGCCTGTCCAGAGGCTAGCCCGAAGCCCGGACGCGCCAGGCTTTTTCGACAGCATCGTGTGTTTCCTGTATCGGGCGACCGTTGGCCGCTGTTTCGCGTCGTTGTCACAACGACACCTTGTTCGGGTCCGGTCGTCCGACCCCGCAGCTCGCGGTTAGCCAGCGGCCACTAGAGTGATACTCTAGAGTTCTGCTCTAGAGGAGGCTGCCATGACCGAACTCGTCACCTACCGGCTGGACGGCGGCGTCGCCACGATCACGCTGGACGACGGCAAGGCGAATGTGATGTCCGAGGACATGCTCGGCGCCATCGCCGCCGCCCTGGACCGGGCCGAGGCGGACCGGGCGGTCGTCCTGTTGACCGGCCGCGCGCGCGTTTTCTCCGCCGGCTACGACCTGGCGACGTTCTCCCGATCCGCCGACGACATCCGCCGCACCTTGCGTGCCGGCGGCAACCTGGTGCACCGGCTGCTCGGCTTCCCGTATCCCGTCGTGGCGGCATGCCCTGGGCATGCCATCGCCCAAGGCGCGTTCACGCTGCTGGCCACGGACGTACGGTTCGGCGTAGCGGGGGATTTCAAGCTGGGTCTCAACGAGGTCGCGATCGGGCTGACCATTCCGCACTACGGTGTGGAGCTGGCGCGGCACCGGCTCACCGCGCCTGGCTTCGACCGGGCGGCGAACACCGGGATCCTGGTCGCGCCCGAAGAAGCCAGAGAACTGGGCTTTCTCGACGTGCTCACCACCGATGCCGACGACCTGCGCACGCGCGCGACGGCCGAAGCGCACCGGTTGACCGGAATCGACTTCGCGGCGCACACGGGTACGAAGCTGCGTGTGCGCGCTCAGGTGCTCGCCGCGGTCCGTTCCGGCATCGATGCCGAGTTCGGCGGGTAGCTCGCCGTGCGCACCCGCGAGCGCATTCTGGCCGAAGCCACGGAACAGCTCCTGGCCAAGGGGTATGCGTCGTTCACGGTGGCCGGTGTGCGGGATCGGCTCGGTTTGTCCAGCGGCAGCATGTTCCACGCGTTCGGTTCGAAAGCCGAATTGGCCGCCGCGGTCTATGTCTCCGGGATGCTCGACTACCAGCGGACCATGCTGGCGTGCCTCGATGCGCCGGATGTCGGCGCCGAGCAAGCGATCCGCGCGATGCTCGCGGCCCACCTCGGCTGGGTGGAAGACCATCGCGACCTGGCCCGGTTCCTGTTCGCCACCTTGCCGGACGAGGTGACCGGATTCGCGGAACCCGAACTCGCCCAGCACAATCGGGTCTTCTTCGATGCGCTGGCACGCCGGTATCGAGAGTTGCTCGGAACCGCGGAACCGGGTGGCGGCGGCTATCCGGTGGCCCATGCGATCTGCGCCGGACCGGCGCAGGAGTACTGCAGGCAATGGGTGCGCGGACGTGTCACGGCGCGACCGCGCACGCTGACGGCGATCTTTCAAGAGGCCGCCATCGCCGCCCTCGCCACGCTGACTCGCTAGGCGGCGGCCGCCGTAGGCCAACCGGCGCAGCGGGTTCGGGTGGCGATGCGGCGAACACCGCGATTCCCACGGCTTCGGCCGAGTGGCGCGTCCCGCCTCGGCGAGCCCGAGATGTCAGCCGTCGATGACACCGAACCGCCGGTCGGTCTCGCGTGCAGTCGGACCGCGCCGGGCGGCGGGGAGTCGGGCGCGTCGGGGCCCGGTCGATGAGCGGCGAATCGGTTGCGGAACGGCGACGGGTGATCAACAGTGGTTGTCGAGTTTCGGTGCGGCGACGGGAGGCCACCATGGACCGTACGGACGTCGTTGTCGTCGGTGCGGGATATGCCGGGCTGTGCGCGGCGCGGGCATTGCGAGCGGTAGGCCGGGATGTCGTCGTCCTGGAGGCGAGCGATCGCGTCGGCGGTCGCACCCGGACCGCGCGGGTCGGCGCCGGATGGGCCGTCGACCTCGGCGGCCAGTGGATCTCGGGCGCGCACACGCGATTCGCCGCGCTGGCCGAAGAGTACGGGGCCGCGACGTACCCACCGCCGGAAGGAGTCGACCTGCTGGTCGAGGGCGTGGTCCGGCGGCGCTTCACCGGAGCCCGCCCACCGCTTCCGACGTTCGTCCTCGTCGTGCTCGCCCAGGCGATGTGGCGGCTGGAACGGATGGCCGCACGGGTGGATCTCACGCGGCCATGGGCCGCGCCGGGCGCCGATCGGCTGGACGCGATGACGGCGGCCACCTGGTTGCGCCGGAATCTGCCGGAGCGGCGGGCGCGGAACCTGGCCGAGGTGATGATCGGCGAGGAGTTGTGCGTTGACGTCGGCAGCATCTCGATGCTCGGTCTGCTCACCACGATCCGTTCGGCGGGCGGCGTCGAGGCCGGGGTCGCCGCCGAGACGGTGAACCGCCTGTTCGTCGACGGCGCCGACGGGCCCGCGCTGGCCGTCGCCGCCGAACTGGGGGACGCGGTGCGTCTCGGTGTGCCGGTGACGCGTATCCGCAGGCGAGCGCATGGCGTTGTGGTGAGTGCCGACTCCGGTGACGTGCACGCCGAGCACGTGATCGTGGCGGTGCCGCCCACCCTCGCCGGACGTATCGCCTACGATCCGCCGCTGCCCGCCGCGCGCGACCAATTGACCCAGCGCATGCCGATGGGCTCGGTGCTGAAAGCGTTCGCCGTCTACGAGCGGCCGTTCTGGCGGGACGACCTGCTCACCGGCCAATCGCTGAACCTGCACGATCCGGTGCCGGTCACCTTCGACGCGACCCGGCCCGGCGGTCCTGGCGTACTCGGCGCGCTGGTGCCCGGCCGGGCCGCTCAGCGGCTCGCCGCCCTGCCCCCGGCCGAGCGTCGCGCCATGATCATCGGTTCGCTCGTCCGAGCCTTCGGGCACGCCGCCCGCGAGCCGATCGAGTGGCACGAGAAGGTATGGGCGGACGATCCGTACACGCGCGGCGGCTACGGGGCCTTCTTCCCCCCGGGTGTCCTGACCACCGCGGGCTCCGCGCTGCGCGACCCGGTCGGTGCGATCCACTGGGCCGGAAGCGAAACCGCGACGGAGTGGTCGGGCTACATCGAGGGAGCGATCCGCTCGGGCGAGCGCGCGACCGCCGAAGTGCTCGCGTCCGATCGCTCCACGGCCACGGCGTGATTGCCGCGGTGTTGCTGGAACGCTGGCTCTGACCCAGCCGAGGGCTCACAATGGAGAGGTGTTCCAGCGGATCGTGGTGGGTTACGACGATTCACCCGGCGCCAGGGCCGCCTTGACGATGGCGCTCGAGTTGGCGACGGTGCACCACGCCACGCTCACGGTAGTCGCGGTCGAGGAGTACCTGCCGCACTACGGACCGGTGGTCGGCGAGATCGAGGACGAACGCTCGATCGGCGAGGTCACCTGCCGCCGCTGGCTCACCACGGCGGCCGAGACCGCCGAACAGCACGGCATAGCGGTGCGGGCCGAGGTGCGGGCGGGTCAGGCCGCGCGCGAACTGGCCACGGCCGCCGCCGATCACGATGCCGACCTGCTGGTGCTTGGGCGCACCGGGCACTCGGGCATCTGGGGACGGTTCATGGGCAGCACCGCGGAGAAGGCCGCCCGGCACGTCGGTTGCTCGGTTCTCGTCGCGCACGACGGCGACGCAGGGGCCGAGCGCCGGTGAGTGCGGCGGCAGTGGTGCCCGGCGGTGGCGCCGCCGCGGACGGTCGGGTAGAAGTTCTGCGTGGCGGGTGAACTGACCGAGGAACCGACCGGCATCGCCGATCGCGCGGCCGGCCGCGCTCGCCGGTGGGAATTCTGGCGTACCCACGGCCCGGTATCGGTCGTCGTCGCCTTCGGCGGGGCGCTCGGCGCGCTCGCCCGCTACGGCCTGGCGCAGGGGTTGCCCGCTCGCCCCGGGCACTTTCCGCTGGCCACCTTCATCACGAATGTCGCGGGCTGTTTCGCGATCGGAGTGCTCATGGTCGCGGTAACCGAGATCTGGGCTGCTCATCGGTTGCTGCGTCCCTTTCTCGGAGTGGGTGTGCTGGGCGGGTTCACCACCTTCTCCACCTACGTCAACGAGATCCGCGCCCTACTGCGGTCCGGCACGATCGTCGTCGCGGCCGGTTACCTCGCGGGCACGCTGATCTGCGCCCTGTCGGCGACCCTCGCCGCCATGTGGCTCACCAGGGCGGGATACGAACGTCTGCGACGCGCGCGAAAGGCGGCTCGATGACGGTGTTGCTGGTCCTGGTGGGCGGCGCGATCGGCGCACCGCTGCGGTATCTCATCGATCGCGTGGTGCAGGATCGCCGCGACAGCCTGTTCCCGTGGGGCACCTTCGTGGTCAACCTGATCGGGTGTCTCGTCCTCGGCGCCCTCAGCGGAGCGGGATCGGCGCTGTCCTCGCCGCTTTTCCTGCTGCTCGGCACCGGGTTCTGCGGAGCGCTGACCACGTACAGCACGTTCAGCTACGAAACCGTGCGACTGGCCGAGCGGGCCGCGTATTTCTACGCGGCGATGAACGTGGTCGTCAGCGTCTCCGCGGGGTTGATCGCCACTGTGTCGACTTATGCGTTGGTGCACGCCCTGGTCGGGTGAGGCGTTCCGTCGATTACCTCCGCGACGTGATCCAGCTCACTCGGCTGCTCTGTCGCCCGCCGCTGGTGGTGGGTTAAGCTGGCGGAACAGATGCAGATATGCGCATACATCAGATGTGGGAAGGGCTGGGTCGATGGGACACGAACACGGTCACGCGCACGGGCACGCGCTCTCCGGTCAGGCCGATCGCCGGTGGCTGACCATCGCGCTCGCCCTCATCGTCGGCTTCATGTCGGTCGAGGTCGTGATCGGTCTGCTGGCCAACTCGCTGGCCCTGCTGTCCGACGCGGCGCACATGCTCACCGACGCCGCGTCCATTGTCCTCGCGCTCGTCGCGATCCGGCTCGCGGCGCGTCCGGCGAACGGCAAGTACACCTATGGCTACAAACGCGCCGAGATCCTCTCGGCGCAGGCCAACGGCGTCACGCTGCTCGTGCTGGCGGGCTGGCTCACCTACGAGGCCGTGCGCCGCCTGCTGGAGCCGCCCGAGGTAACCGGCGGGCTCGTGCTGGCGACCGCGCTGGCCGGTGTGGTGGTCAACATCGCGGCCACCTGGGCGATCAGCAAGGCCAACCGCGCCAGCCTCAACGTGGAAGGCGCCTTCCAGCATGTGCTCAACGACCTGTACGGGTTCATCGCCACCGCCGTGGCCGGCCTCGTCGTGCTGACCACCGGCTTCGCCAGGGCGGACGCTATCGCCACGCTCATCGTCGTCGCGCTGATGGTCAAGGCGGGGCTCGGGCTGGTACGCGAATCCGGCCGGATCTTCCTGGAGGCCGCTCCCGCGGGCGTCGATCCGGACGCGTTGGGGCGCGGGCTGGTGGGCATCGACGGCGTCGACGAGGTGCACGATCTGCACGTCTGGCAGATCACCTCCGGTGACATCGCGCTGTCGGCGCATGTGCTGGTCCGGCCGGGCGCCGACTGCCACGGCCTGCGCCAGCGGATCGAGCACCTGCTCGACCACGACTACGGCATCACCCACACCACGTTGCAGGTCGACCACTCCCATGCCGTCGCCTCCTCGCCCGCGGTGGACGCGCAGCGCCTGCTGCCGGTGCTGGAGGACCACTGCGACGACGCCCACGGCCCGGTGCACCGCGACCGTCCGTCGTCCGCGGCGAATGTCGTCTGACCCACCGACCGCCACGCGCACGGACGACGCGAACATCGGATGGCTCAGCGATCCAGGCGGGGGAACGGTCGTTCGGCCTCGATCAGGTAGGCCAGCTCCAGCAGGGTGCGCTCGTTGCCGCGGGTGGCGGCGAACTGTACGCCGATCGGCAGTCCCGCGTCGGTCAGGCCCGCCGGAACCGTGATCGCCGGCGTTCCCGTGATGTTGTTGATCGGCGTGAAGCAGACGTAGGCGCGCAACCGCTCGATGAGTTCGTCGAATGGCACGGTCGGGCTGAGATAGCCGAGCTCCGGCGTGGTGTGACCGAGCGTGGGGAGCAGCACCGCGTCGTAGGGTCCGAGCGCCCGCTCGTAGGTGGCCGCCGCCGCGCGGAGCCGGTAGAGCGTGAGCGGGGCGTGCAGTGCCCGGCGCAGGAACAAGGCGCGCAGGCCCACGGTCAGGTCGTCCACGCGGCGCGCGTCGAACCGGCGGTCGAGGAACCGGCCCGTCGTGGTGATCGCGGCCGCGAGCAGGCCCCAATAGTGCAGGAAGGCGCTCTCGATCGCGGCGTCGAACGGCAGCGGCACCGGCTCGACCGAATGGCCGGCTGATTCGAGTGTGCGCGCGACATTTTCGACGGCCGCCCGGGTGGGCCCGGCGGCCAGCGGCCCCGCGAGATTGTCGAGCACCAGCGCTACCCGCATGCGCCGGGTCGGGGGACCGTCGACGCGGCCGATCGGCCGGAGCGCGGGATTGCGCCAATACTGTTCGGCCGCAGCGGCGTACGCGGCCGTATCGCGCACCGTCCTGGTCAGCACACCTTCGCTGACGATGTCGACCGGCAGCGTGCGGGCCAGCCCGGACACCACGTGCCGCCCCCGCGTCGGCTTCAAGCCGACCAGCCCCGCGCACGCCGCCGGAATCCGGATCGAACCGCCGCCGTCGTTGCCGTGCGCGATCGGGACGACACCCGCCGCCACCAGCGCGGCCGCCCCGCCCGACGAGCCGCCCACGGAATGGCCGGTGTGCCACGGGTTGCGCGTGGGCGCGAGATGCGGGGTCTCGCTGCTGGCGTTGAAGCCGAATTCGGGCATGGCGCTCTTGCCGAGCACGGTGAGGCCGGTGCTGAGGAACTGCCGGGTGTAGCCGCTGTGCGCGCGGGCCGGCCGCGCGCGGAACGCGGCCGTGCCCTGATTGGTCGGCATGCCCGCGACGTCCGTGTTGTCCTTGACGAAACTGGGCACGCCGTAGAAGGCGCCGGTCCGCTCGGCGGGCAGCAGCGGCTCCGCGTAGCTCCGGTAGGCGACGGCCGCCAGCTGTTCCACCCGCTCGGCGCGCGCCACCGCGGCGGCGGCGAGTTCGCGCGGCGACACCGCACCGTCGCGCACCAGTGTGGCCAGGGCGACGGCGTCGTGATCACCGAGTGCGTCGTCGGCGAAGGCGTGGACGCGCGAGGGTAGCGGAAGATGAGCGTCGGCGGTCATGACCCGAATCTAATGTGTCCAGCAGGTAGATCGTCCAGAACAGAAAGGACAGCAGGTGGCCGCGACATACCCGGATCCGGTGCCACCGAAGGGCCGAGTCGGCTCGCTGTTGTTCGCTTTGCCGCCCGCGGGCCGACGGTGGAGCGTGGCGTTGCGTGCCGCGCTCGCGTTTGCCGCTCCCGCCACGATCATCACCGGTCTCGGCCATCCGGATGCGGCGGTGTTCGTCATGTTCGGCGCCTTCGCCGTGCTCTACGGCGAAGGGCGGCCGTTCCGGGTGCGCGGCCGGGTGGTCCTCGCCGCGGGCTCGGCGCTGCTGGCCGCCTGCGGTGTCGGTGCGGTGGTCGGCAGTCTGCTGGACACCGGGTTCGGGTCATCGCTGCTCATGGTCGTCGTGGTGTCGGCGATCGCGGTCGTGGCCGTGTTCGTCATCGATGCGCTGCGGCTCGGTCCGCCCGGTGCGCTGTTCTTCGCGCTCGTCTGCGCGGGCGCGATGAGAGCCGCCGAGGTCGGGACCTCCGTGCTGACATTGTTGTTCTGCACGGCCTGCGGTGTCGTCGCGTCGATCGTCGTCTCGATGGCCGGGGTGCTGCGAGATCGCCGCAAGCCCGAACGGGTGGCGGTCGGCGCGGCGGTCCGGGCGGTCGACGCCTATGTCGCGGCGCGGGAGGCCGGAACGCCCGCTATCGACCTGCGCCACCGGGCGGGATCCGCGATGGCGGACGCGTGGGCCGCGGTCT
Organism: Nocardia sichangensis; assembly: GCF_047200615.1. Taxonomy (NCBI): domain Bacteria; kingdom Bacillati; phylum Actinomycetota; class Actinomycetes; order Mycobacteriales; family Nocardiaceae; genus Nocardia; species Nocardia sichangensis. Next base: position 146,001 of record NZ_JBJZOK010000012.1, on the reverse strand, counting down.
ACGACGCGGGCCTGCCCTCGGACCCAGGGGAAGCCGAGCTGCTGGCGACCTTGCAGGAGGCGCGGCGCAACCTCGCCGGGCACGCCCCCGACGACGACACCGACGATCTGCTGGTCGATCCGTTGGTCTCGTTCGCCCGCCCGGGCATCGGGTTCCGGCTGGAGCGTTCCCTGTCGTTCTCCTCGCACGCGGCGATCAGCGCGATGCGCGTCGCCGTGGGCTGCCTTGGCGCGGGTGCGCTGAGCGCGCTGCTCGGTCTGGAGCGGCCGCACTGGGCGGTGCTCAGCGCCCTGATCGTCTTGCAGACCGGACCGGATCGAGTGCGCGGACAGGTGCGGGCCATCCACAGGTTCGTCGGCACCATCGCGGGCCTCGGTCTGTTCGCGCTCATCTACCAGCTGGGGCCGACCGGTTACGCGCTGATCGCGCTGGTCGCCGCGCTGCAGTTCTGCATCGAACTGTTCGTGCCGCGCAATTACGCGCTGGCCGTCGTCTTCATCACGCCGGTCGCCCTGATCGCGGGTGGAGTCGCCACGACGGGCGGGCCGATCGCACCCGTGCTCCGTGATCGGTTGTGGGAGACACTGCTCGGTGTCGCCGTCGCCGTGCTCGCGCTGCACGGCGTCGCACCCCACGGCCACCGGCGCACCTTTCGCCGGCTGGAACACCGGGTGCGCACCACCGCGCGTACCCTGCTCGACCGGCTGCGCCGTAAGCCGATGGACGCCGAAGCGTGGGTGCTGGTCCAGCATCTGCAATTCGAGTTGGTCGGCGTGGTGCGCAGCGGCATCGACTCGGCGACCGACGATCCGGAGTGGACCCGCGAATACTGGCCGGAGCACACGGCACTGGCGCACTTCGGTCATGACCTGCTCGCCGCCTGCTGGGTGCTGCGGCCGGGCCAGCGGCTGGCGGACGTGGACGGCTGGGCGGCCCGCTTGGCCGCGGCCCGGTCGGAGCCGGGAGCGGCGTCCGGACCGCCTGCTAGCGTTCGGCGCATGCACGACAGCGTCACGGTCCGGATGGCCGCCCCGGCCGACAAGATCTGGGAACTGGTCAGCGACATCGAGAACACCGGGCGATTCAGTCCGGAGACGTTCGCCGCCGAATGGCTCGGCGGCGCGACAGGGCCCGCGGTCGGCGTGAAGTTCCGCGGCCATGTCAACCGCAACGGCTGGGGACTGAAATACGCGACGGTGTGCCGCATCGTCGCCTGCGAGCCGGGTCGCGAGTTCGCCTTCACCGTGCTGGGACCACAGGGCATGCCGATCAACACGTGGCGCTATGTTTTCCGGCCGGTGGACGGCGGCACCGAGGTCACCGAGTCGTTTCAGCTGCACAGCAATCCGGTGCTGCGGCTGTATTGGTTGCTGGCCGGGTGGGCGCGCGGCAAGACGAACGTCGAGGGAATGCGCGAGACCCTCAACCGGATCAAGGCCGTCGTCGAATGATCGGGACGCGCGAGACCCGAGGCGGGAAAGCATGACCGCTCCCGTGCTCCTCGTGCTCGGCGCCGGTCCCGGCGTCGGGCTGTCGGTCGCCCGCCTGTTCGCAGCCGACGGCTTCACCGCCGTGCTGGCCTGCCGGTTGCCCGAAGACGCCGAGCCTCTGGCCCAACAGTTGCGGGAGCAGGGGTTCGACGCGGAGGGCATCGGCGTGGATCTGCGTGATCCCGCCGACGTGGCCCGAGTCGTCGCGGGGGTGGGTGAGCGGCACGGCCGCATCGACGTGCTGCACTTCAATCCCAGCGTCTTCCGTGAGGCCGATCCGTTGCGGCTGTCGGTCGCCGAGTTGCTCGAGGACCTCACCGTGGGCGCCGGGGCGCTGCTGCCCGCCGTGCAAGCGGCGCGTCCCTTCCTGTCCGAGGGCGCCCGCGTGCTGGTCACCGGCAGCGCGGCAGCGGACAAGCCCTGGCATCGGGCCGCTTCGCTCGGTGTCCAGAAGGCGGCGGTGCGCAACCTGGTGACCAGTGTGGACGCCACCCTCGCGCCCGAGGGCATCCGAGCGGTCGCGGTGCAGATCAACGGCGTTCTCGGCGAGGGAGCGTTCACCAGGGACCGGGTCGCCGGGGCGCTGTACGCGGCGGCCACCCGCCCCGCCGAGGGATGGACGCCACACGTCTCCTACGACGGCTGACCTACCTGGGCCGGATCGCCGTGAACTCGATGGGCAGGTGCGCGGGCCCGCGCAGATTGACGTGCTCCCGATACGGTGGCGGGTCGACCGTCAGCCTCGGTGACTCGACTCGTTGCGCGAACCGGGTCAACGCCACCCGCGCCTCCAGGCGGGCCAGGGGAGCGCCGACGCAGAAATGAGCCCCGAGGCCGAAGGCCAGATGGCGGTTTTCGCGCGCCGGGTCGAATCCGTCGGGGTCGCCGAACATCGCGGGGTCGCGGTGCGCGGCGGCGATCAGCAGCACAACCAGATCGCCGCGCTGAATGTCCGTGCCTCCGATGGTCAGATCGTCGGCGGCGATGCGCGGGATCAACTGGACCGGCGGGTCGAAGCGCAGCGTCTCCTCGACGACGCCGGCCGCGCGGTCCGGTTCCGCGCGGAGGGCGGCGAATTCGTCCGGCCTGCGCAGCAGGGCGAGGGTCGCGTTGGCGATCAGGTTGACCGTCGTCTCGTGTCCGGCGACCAGCAGCAGCGCGCAGGTCGAGATCAGTTCCGCATGGGTGAGCACGTCTCCGGCGTCTTCGGCGGCGATGAGTTCGGACAGCAGATCGGGGCCGGGAGTGTGGCGGCGGCGGTCGGTGAGTTCTTCGAAGTAGGCGTACAACTCGGTTCCGGCGCGCTGGATCTCCGCCGGGTCGGCGCGGAATTGGGCGGCCGCGCGAGAAGTCGGGTCGAGCGTGCGGGACAGCAGGGCGGACCAGGCGCTGAGCTTGGCTTCGTCCGCCAGCGGGACGCCGAGTAGTTCGCAGATCACGGTCACCGGCAGGGGATAGGCGAAGTGATCGACGGCGTCGAAGCTCCCCGCGCGGGCGCGCTGGTCGAGCAGGTCGTCGACGATCTCGATGATCCGAGGCTCCAGTTGCCGCACGACGCGCGGGGTGAACGCCTTGGACACCAGGCGGCGCAGGCGAGTGTGATCGGGCGGATCCAGGAACAAGAACGAGGGTTTCGCTTGGGCCGCACCGTCTTCCCGCGTGCCGTCGTGGATCGGCATCGAGCCCAGCTGCAACCGGGCCAGCGACCGGTCGACGCTCGCGCGCGGATCGCGCAGCACGGCGGCGCAGTCGGCGTAGCGGGTGAGCACGACGACCGGAGCGGTGCCGATCCGGAACGCGCCGGAGTCACGCAGCCGCGCGAAGACGGGGTACGGGTCCGGCCGCACGGCGGGGTCGAGCAGGCGCACGTAGTCGTCGGTCGGGTGGTTCGTGGTCGTCATCGACACTCCCAGCTGTCCGGCCCGGAGCGGGCACCGGTCTTGCTCGGTATTATTCCGATACCATCGGTAGGAAAGCAATACCGATGCGGGATGCGAAAATGTCGCCATGACACTGCGGCGCCCGGTCGACGATTCGGTCACCCGCGTCGTCGAACTACTCGGCGACCGGTGGACCATCCTGCTCATCGCCGAGGCGTTCTTCGGGGTGCACCGCTTCAGCGATTTCGCGCGCAATATCGGCATCACCAACCGCAACCTGCTCACCAGCCGCCTGCGCATGCTGATCGACGCGGGCATCTTCACCCGCACCGACCACGGCGGCGGCCGGGTCGACTATCACCTCACCGCAGCGGGCCGCGAACTGTATCCGATCGTCACCGCGATGATGGTGTGGGGCGACAACCACCTGACCGGGCCGGAGGGCAGGCCGATCGTCCTGGAACATCGCACCTGCGGACACGAGACCTCGCCCATGCTGGTCTGCGACCACTGCCGCGAACCGATCGATCCGCGCGATGTGGAACCCAAGGCCGGGCCCGGCTTCCACCAGCCACCCGGGGCCGAACAAGCAGGTTGAGGGATGCGTGAACCCGGACTTGCTCCGCGCTCAATCCAGCTGGTTGACGAACGCCTCGGCCAAGTACAGCGGTAGGAGTAGGTAGTACAGCAGCATCGCCATCGAGCCGGCTCCGATCGTCAACGCGGGTCCCACGCGGTGCCGTCGCGGGAACGTCGCGCAGGGATGGGAGACCGGGTGGTCTCGCGAGTGCAGGAATGTAGTGCAGCTTCCCACCATCGGCAACACCGGGCAGCGTGTCGGCTCTAGTGGAGCGCGCTGCCCTGCACCCACTGCTCCCAGGGCACACCCCAGTCACCGTTCTGCCAGACCTCCAGCGGGGCGCCGCCCGTGTTGCGGATCTCCACCACGTCACCGGGGACGGCGAAATTGAAGAACCACTGGGCGTTCTCGCCGCTGAGGTTGAGGCAGCCGTGCGAGACGTCGGTGTTGCCCTGAGCCCAGACGGTGGAGTCGAGCTGGTGCAGATAGATGCCGTCGGTGCTGATCCGGGTGGCCCAGCCGATGGCCTCCTTGTAGCCGAGCCGGGAGTTGATCGGCAGTCCGTAGGTGGAGGAGTCCATGATCACCGGATTGGCCTTGTCCATCACCGTGTAGATCCCGGGCTGGGTCCAGAACGTGATCGTCTTGCCTCCGACGACCTCGCTGCCGCCCCTGCCCATCGAGGTCGGCATGGTGCGGATCAGCCTGCCGTTCTCGAAGACCTGGACCTGTTTGGTGTTGTCATCGGCGATCGATACGTGCGCCGCGCCGATGGTGAACGTGGTCTTGGTGTCCTCCTGGCCGTAGAGCCCGCGGCCGAGTTCCTGGCCGTAGACGTTCGCCGCCACGCTGACCTTGGTGCCCGGCGCGTAGTACTCCCTCGGACGCCAGTGCGCGTTGCGGTCGTCCAGCCAGTACCAGGAGCCCTCCACCGGCGGATCGGTGGTGACCGCGAGGTGCTTCTCCGCCGCGGCGTGGTCGGGAATGTTCTCGTCGAAGTGCGCCACCACCACGGTGCCCACGCCGAACGTGCCGCCGTCGGACAGTGGCGTGCCGCCCGTGGTGGTCAGTGACACCTTTGTCTGGTTGTTGGGGGTCAGCGTGGAGAAGGTCGAGGTGGTCGGGCCGGTTCTGCCGGTGATGCTCAAACCCTCCGCGGTCACCGTGTAGGTGCGGCCGTAGCCGAGCGGCTCGGTGGGTTTCCACGCCGTCTTGTCCGGCGTCATGATCCCGTCGACCGTCTTGCCCTGCTCGTTGGTCATGATGACCCGGGCCAGCTGGCCGTCGGCCGTGCTCACCTGCACCGGCGCCAGCGGATCGACATTGCCCGCGCCCGAGGAGGGCGTGATCGTGATCGGCGCGGGCGCTGGGCCCGCCGCACCCGGTGTCTTCCCCGGCCCCGACGAGGACGAGCACGCCGCCACGAGCACCGCCATGATCAGGGCGAACCCCGCGACGATTCCGGATCGGACGCGACTGGTCGCCATGAAATCTCCTGTATCCGCCCAGCGCAACGAATGGCGCACCCGCGCCTGTCTATCCCCCTCGCAGTTTACCGACCCGTTTCGCGCGCGAACCCGTGCGGAGCGGGCCCACGGCAGACTCCCAGCCACTACACAGGAAGGGCCTCGGCGGAAAACCGCTGGCTCCCGGGCGGCCGACCTTTCTACCGTCGCGGCGTATGGAGATCGACTACCGATGGCGAGGCGCTCTGACCGACAGCGAACTGGCCGACTTGACGAGATCGCACGGCGGCGACGCGGACCCGGGATGGTGGGACCGCGCGGCGCGGCACAGCCTCGGCTGGGTCACCGCCCGGACCGGCGATAACGCGCTTGCCGGTTTCGTCAACGTGGCGTGGGACGGCGGCGACCACGCGTTCCTGCTCGACCCGAAAGTGCGGTCCGAATGGCAGCATCGAGGCATCGGCACCGAACTCGTCGCCAGGGCCGCGTATGGCGCCAGGACGGCGGGCTGCACCTGGTTGCACGTCGATTTCGAGGATCGCCTCGCGCCCTTCTACTTCGATGCCTGCGGTTTCCGCGCCACGACAGCCGGACTTCTGCGACTGCGCGGCCACGGCTGACGGCCGAAAGTACCGATCGGGACCGCGCCGGCGCGTGCCATGCTGAGGGCCGGAGTCGACCGAGGGGAACGAATGCAGAATCGCCCATCGGCAGCGGAGTTGCTGGACTCGCTCGCCGAGCTGCTCGAGGAGACGCTGCTACCCGCCCTGCCCGCGGAGTTGCGGCACAGGGCGCGGGTTGGGGCCAACCTCGCCAGGATCGTGCGCAGGGAGATCGAATCGGGCCCCGGCGCCGCCGAGCGGGAGCGCGAGCTGCTCGCCGCGGTGGCCGAGGGCGATGACGAGCGACTCTGGGCGGCCCTGGTCTCCGTCGTGCGGGCGGATCTGGCGATCGCCAAGCCGGGCTACGACGCCTGGGCGGCCGAGTGAGCGCCGATCCGGCGCGCGGCTTGGCCGAATTCCTCGGGTCGGGAACCCGCGAGGTGACGGTGTCGAACCTCGAATACCTCTCCGCGGGCGCCCGCCGCCGCAACGTCGCCTTCGAGGCCGATCTGGGCGGCGGGACGCGTCGCCTGGTCGCGACCATCGTGCCGAGCGCGATCGAGCTGGTTCCGGTGGACGTGGAGGCCGCCGTCCGGGAACTGGCGCGCACGCACGGTGTTCCGGCGCCGCCCGTGGTGGCGATCTGCACCGACGCCGCCTTTGTCGGGGGCCCGTTCGTGATCTCCGAGCGCGTCGATGGAGAAACCGTGCCGCGCAAGGTGTTACGGCTGGTCGAGGCGTCGGGCATCGGCGAACGGGTCGCCGAGCAATTGGGCGAGGCCATGGGGCGCCTGCACGCGATCGACCCGGCGGACGCGCCCGCACGGCTGCCCGTCGCGGCGGCCGATCCCGAGCGCCAGCTGATCGAGGCCGACGAGCAGGTGCGCGCGCTCCTGCCGGACCGTCCGGTGTTCGCCCTCGCGCTGCGCTGGCTGGAACGCCACTGCCCGCCCGCGCCGCCCCGCACCGCGCTGCTGCACACCGACCTGCGCAACGGCAACATCGTCGTCGGTCCCGACGGCCTGCGCGCCGTGCTCGACTGGGAAGGCGCGCAGCGTCAGGGTGATCCGATGCGCGACGTGGCTTGGCCCGCGCTGCGCATGTGGCGCTTCCGCGCGGACGACCGCGAATTCGGCGGCCTGGCGGGCCGCGAGGCGTTCGTGCGCGGCTACCACCGCGGTGGCGGGAGCTTCGACGAAGACCGGTTCCGCTGGTGGAAGGTGCTGTGCACGCTCGGCTGGGGCGTCGGACTGGCGGGGCAGGCCGCGGCCTATCTGGACGGCAGCGTGCGCGACATCGTGATGGCGGCCAGCGGACGCCGCGTGTCGGAAATCGAATGGGACCTGCTGATGCAGATCCGACCCACTGCGAAAGGCTGAATGCCCGATGGATTTCGAGCTACCTGCGGAACTGGTCGATTACCTCGCCGAACTCGACGCGTTCATCGATCGGGAGATCACCCCGCTCGAGCAGGCCGACGACAACATCCGCTTCTTCGACCACCGCCGTGAGGACGCCCGCACCGACTGGGAGCGCGGCGGCCTGCCGAACGGGGAGTGGGAGGAACTGCTGGCCGAGGTCCGCAGGCGCGCCGACGCCGCCGGTCACCTGCGCTACGCGTTCCCAGCGCGCTACGGCGGGCGGGACGGCACGAACCTCGGCATGGCGGTGATCCGCGAGCACCTGGCCCGGCGTGGCCTCGGATTGCACTGCGATCTGCAGAACGAGCACGCCATCGTGGCCAACAATGTCGGCCTGTTGCTCATGCTCGAGTACGGCACGCCCGAGCAGCAGGCGGAGTGGGTGGACGGACTGGCCTCGGGAACGAAGTTCTTCGCCTTCGGCATCACCGAGCCCGAGCACGGCTCGGACGCGACGCACATGGAGACCTCGGCGGTCCACGACGGCGACGGCTGGGTGATCACCGGGCGCAAGACCTGGAACACCGGTGTGCACATCGCCGACGCCGACCTGATCTTCGCGCGCACCTCGGGCGGCCCCGGCGACGCGACGGGCATCACGGCGTTCCTGGTGCCCACCGACGCACCCGGGTTCATCGTCGAGGAGTACCTCTGGACCTTCAACATGCCCACCGACCACGCCCGGGTCGCGCTGGACGGCGTCCGGCTCCCGGGCTCCGCCGTCTTCGGCGGCGAGGGACGCGGCTTGGCGGTGGTCCAGCACTTCTTCAACGAGAACCGCATCCGCCAGGCCGCGTCCAGTCTGGGCGCGGCGCAGTACTGCATCGACCAGTCGGTGGCCTACGCCAAACAGCGCAAGCCCTTCGGCAAGCCGCTGGCCACCAACCAGGCGATCCAGTTCCCCTTGGTGGAACTGCACACCCAGTGCGAGATGTTGCGCGCCCTCATTCACAAGACCGCGTGGTCGATGGACACCTACGGCACGTTCGCCGTCTCCGAGCAAGTCTCGATGTGCAACTACTGGGCCAACCGGTTGTGCTGCGAGGCCGCCGACCGCGCGATGCAGGTGCACGGCGGCCTCGGCTACTCCCGGCACAAGCCGTTCGAGCACATCTACCGCCACCACCGGCGCTACCGGATCACCGAGGGCGCCGAGGAGATCCAGATGCGCCGCGTCGCGGGCTACCTGTTCGGCTTCATGGGCAGCAAAGCGCCGAAGGGCGTATGAGCCGGGTCAGAGGCGGCGGATCCGGGCCAGCCACGCGGCGGCGTCGACCTGGCCGGACTCGGAGATCTCCAGGTCCGTCGCTTCTTGCGCGACCAAATCGGTGACCCGTCCGCGGTACTGGGTCGCTCGTAGGTCCTCCACCGACCAGCCGTCGCGGAACGACTCCCGGATCAACGTGTCGCTGATCCGCGGCCCGAACCCCGGCTCGACATCCGAGAGCGCGAGAACGTAGAGCGTTCCGCCCGGCCTGCAGACGGCGTGCAGGCTGCGGACGTACGCGGCGCGCGCCTCGTCCTCGGTCCCGAAGACGTGGAACAGCGCGCTGTCGACGACGGTGTCGAACGCGGGCGCGGAGCCGGGCGGGTCACCGGAGAAGTCCGGCCGGTCGCCGAGGGCCAGCGCGTCGGCCACCTCGAACACGGCCGACGGCACACCCTGTTCGGCCGCGTTGGCGCGCGCGTACGCCACCGCGCTCGGCGACATGTCGATGCCGCGTACGTCGTATCCCAGGCGGGTCAGCAGGATCGTGTGCTCACCCGCGCCGGAGCCCGGGTCGAGCACGCGTCCGGTGATGCCGCCGTCCCGCTCGAGCGCGACGATTGCCGGTTGCGGCTCGCCGATCACCCAAGGTGCGGTGTCGTTGTCATAGACGGTGTTCCAGAAATCAGCTGGACGAGTCATGCCACCATGCTTCATCCTCAACCGCCGTTGAGGTCAACCCGACGCGGCCGGGATTGTGCGAGGTCCGGACCACGTACGCTGCGTCGACGCGATGGTCGCGGGTACGCGCCGGGTATGAGCACACCGAATATCGATCCCGAAACGGCGGAGTCGATGCAGCAGGACGCGGATTTCGCCGAGGAGCACACCAAACCGACGCACGCCGACGAGCACCCGGCCGGTGAGCAGCTCGAGACCGACGAATCGACCCCGCGCGGCCACGGCGGAATGGATCGGTGAGCACGGCGTGGCACGGTTCCACGCGGAAACCGTGCCACGCGACCGCGCTCAGGCGACGGCGACCATCCGAGCCGCGTTGGCGGACTCGTCGTCGGCCGCCTGGTTGGCGGCCAGTTCGGCGCGCACCCGCTCGCGGTACCGGGTGATCTCCCGCTCGGTGGCGGCGGCGTCCCAGCCGAGGTGCGCGCCGATCAGCCAGGCCACCTCGGGCGCGGCGGCCAGACCGCGGTCGGCGGCCTCGATGGAGACGCGGGTGCGGCGGGTGAGCACGTCGTCCAGGTGCAGCGCGCCTTCGTGCGTCACCGCGTACACCGCCTCCGCGCCGAGGTAGTCCGGCGCGCCGGTGAGCGGACGGCCCAGGTCCGGTTCGCGGGCGATCAGGTCGAACAGGTCGGTGATCGCCGAGCCGTAGCGGCCGAGCAGACGCTCGACCGTCGCCCGCGGCAGGCCCGCGCGCTGCGCCAGGCTGTCGAGGTCGGCCGCGAGTTCCTGGTAACCCACCGCGCCGAGGATCGGCAGGTGCTCGGTCACCGACGGCGCGACCGCGCGGCCGAGTCCCGCCACCGCCGCGTCCACGACGTCGGCGGCCATCACCCGGTAGGTGGTGTACTTGCCGCCCGCGATCACGAACAGACCGGGAGCCGGTTCGGCGACCGCGTGCTCCCGCGAGAGCGTCGCGGTGTCGGCCGACGCGCCGGACAGCAGCGGGCGCAGCCCCGCGTACGTGCCGACGATGTCGTCGCGGGTGAGCGGCTCGCGCAGCACCTGGTTGACGTGGTCGAGCAGGTATTGCACGTCGGCGTCGCTGGCGGCCGGATGGTCCTTGCTCAGCGACCAGTCCGTGTCGGTGGTGCCGATGATCCAGTGGCCGTGCCACGGGATGACGAACAGCACGCTCTTCTCGGTGCGCATGATCAGGCCGGTGTCCAGATGCAGGCGATGACGCGGCACCAGGATGTGCACGCCTTTCGACATGCGGACGTGGAACGGGAACTCGACGCCGGTCATCCGGTTCATCTCGTCGGTCCACACGCCGGTGGCGCTGATCACCCGGCGCGCGCGCACCGTGTGCACCCGGCCGGTTTCCAGGTCGGTGACCTCCGCGCCGACGACGCGCTCACCGTCGCGCAGCAGCCCCGTCACCTTGGTGCGGGTGAGCACGGTCGCGCCGTGCTGGGCGGCGGTGCGCGCGATCATCATCGTGTGCCTGGCGTCGTCGACCTGCGCGTCGAAGTACCGGATCGCTCCGGTCAGCGCGTCCTCGCGCAGCGCGGGCGCCAGCTCCAGCGCGCGGGTGTGCGACAGGTGCCGATGCATCGGCAAGGCGCGAGCACCGCCGATCGTGTCGTACAGGGCGACGCCCGCGCCGATGTAGGCGCGTTCCCAGACGCGATGGCGTAGCGGCAGCAAAAACGACACCGGCCGCACCAGGTGCGGGGCCAGCCGGCGCAGCAGCAGGCCGCGTTCCTTCAGCGCCTCCCGCACCAGCCAGAAGTCCAGCTGCTCCAGGTAGCGCAGCCCGCCGTGGATGAGCTTGCTGGAGCGGCTCGAGGTGCCTGCCGCGAAGTCCCTGGCCTCCACCAGGGTCACGGTGAGGCCGCGGGCGGCGGCGTCGAGGGCGGCGCCCGCGCCGACCACGCCGCCGCCGATGACGAGTACATCGATCTCGGTGTCGCCGAGTGCGTTCACCGCGCGGGCGCGGTACTGGGCGTCCAATCGTGCGGACACAGCGGTATCTCTCCTTGTTTCGGGGTTATTCGGGTAGGACGGCGTCGCCCCTCATTCGTCGACGTCGATCCAGTCGAGGGTGCGGGCGACGGCCTTCTTCCAGCGCGCGTAGCCACGCTCGCGCTGTTCCTCCGACCAGGTCGGATGCCAGCGCTTGGCTTCGTTCCAGTTCCGTTCCAGCTCGTCGGTGTCGTTCCAGAAGCCGACCGCGAGCCCCGCCGCGTAGGCCGCGCCGAGCGCGGTGGTCTCGGCGACCACCGGACGCGACACCGGCACACCGAGGAAGTCGGCCTGCAGCTGCATGCACAGCTCGTTGGCGGTGACGCCGCCGTCCACCCGCAGCACGTCCAGCCGTACGCCGGAGTCGGCCTGCATCGCCTCGACCACGTCGCGGGTCTGGTAGCAGATCGATTCCAGCGTCGCCCGCGCGAGATGGGCGTTGGTGCTGTAGCGGGACAGACCGACGATCGCGCCGCGCGCGTCCGAGCGCCAGTACGGCGCGAACAGTCCGGAGAACGCGGGCACGAAATACACCCCGCCGTTGTCCTCGGCCTGCCGGGCGAGCGATTCGCTTTGCGCCGCGCCGGAGATGATGCCCAGCTGGTCGCGCAGCCACTGCACCGCCGAGCCGGTCACCGCGATGGAACCTTCCAGCGCGTACACCGGCTTCTCCCCGCCCAACTGGTAGGCCACCGTGGTCAGCAGGCCGTGCTGCGAGCGCACGATCTCGGTTCCGGTGTTGAGCAGCAGGAAGTTGCCGGTGCCGTAGGTGTTCTTCGCCTCGCCGGGACGGAAGCAGACCTGTCCGACGGTGGCGGCCTGCTGATCGCCGAGCACGCCCGCCAGCGGCACCGCGCCGCCGAACGGTCCGTCGGCGCGGGTGGTGCCGAACAGTTCCGGGTTGGCCGAGGGAGCGATCCGGGGCAGCATCGCGCGCGGCACTCCGAACAGGGACAGCAGTTCGTCGTCCCAGTCCAGGGTCTCCAGATTCATCAGCATGGTGCGGCTGGCGTTGGTCGGGTCGGTGACGTGCACGCCGCCGTCGACACCGCCGGTCAGCTGCCACAGCAGCCAGGTGTCGGTGGTGCCGAACATCGCGTCGCCGCGTTCGGCGTCCTCCGCCACCCCGGGGACGTTGTCCAGGATCCAGCGCAGCTTGCCGCCGGAGAAGTAGGTGGCGGGCGGCAGGCCCGCCTTGCGCCGGATGATGTCGCCGTGCCCGGCTCGTTCCAGTTCGGCGGCGATCCGGTCGGTGCGGGTGTCCTGCCAGACGATCGCGTTGCAGTACGGCCGCCCGGTCTTGCGGTTCCACACCACCGTGGTCTCGCGCTGGTTGGTGACGCCGACCGCGGCCAGGTCGCTCGCGACCAGATCGGCCTTGGTCAAGGTGGTCTGGATGACCGCGCGGGTGCGCTCCCAGATCTCGGTCGGATTGTGCTCCACCCAGCCCGGGCGCGGCAGGATCTGCTCGTGCTCGAGCTGGTGGCGGGCGACCTCGTTGCCACCGTGATCGAACACCATGAAGCGGGTGCTCGTGGTGCCCTGGTCGATGGCGCCGACGTACTGGCTCATCGCGGTCCTTTCGGGAAATTACTGGGAAAGAGCAGGATTCAGAACAGGAACTGCGCGGCGAGTCCGGCCAGCGCGCCGCCGAGCAGCGGGCCGAGCACCGGCACCCAGGCGTAACCCCAGTCGGAGTCCTTGCCGTGCGGTGCGGCGTCGGGCGATTCGGCCGGAGCGGGCGCACCCGCGCCCACGGGGACCAGGACCGCGTCGGCGGGGGCGGGCTTGCTCACCGGCAGCAGCGCGTGCGCGATGCGCGGACCGAGATCGCGAGCGGGGTTGATGGCGTATCCGGTCGGCCCGCCCAGAGAGGCGCCGATGCCGACGACCAGGAGCGCGGCGGCGGCCGGGCCGAGCCCGCTCGGGGTGTGGCCGAAGGTGAGGATCACCAGGACGAGGATGAAGGTGCCGATCACTTCGGTGACGAAGTTCCAGCGCAGGGCGCGAATCGCGGGGCCGGTGGCGAACACCGCGAGCTTCTTCTCCTCGTCGATCTCGGCGTCGAAGTGGCGCTTGTAGGCGACGTAGGCCACGGTCGCGCCGAGGAAAGCGCCGGCGAATTGGCCGCTCAGGTACGCGAGTGTCGTCGAGCCGGAGATCGCGATGCCGGGGGCGAACTCGTCGGCCCCGCTGAACAGGATGCCGACGGTGACCGCGGGGTTGAGATGGCCGCCGGTCTTGTAGGCGACGTAGACGCCAGCCAGGACCGCGAACCCCCATCCCACGTTGATCAGCAGCCAGCCGCCGTCCAATCCTTTGGACTTCGCCAGCAGTACGTTCGCGACCACACCGACCCCGAGCAGCACCAGCACGCCTGTGCCGAGTGCTTCACTGAGGAAGATCGAGCCGAAGTTCATCGTTGAGCCTCCGTTCGCCCCCGCAGGTCGCGGACGCGACCGTGCGTGAAACGGAAACTACGACGGGATGCGGAACCCGGATACAGCTGCCGTTCGACAATGTCGAACGCCTCGACTGGTTGCCGGAAGGCGGCGACGCTACCGTCCGACGCGCGAGGAGGATGTATGGCGCAGCTCACACTGGGTTTCAATGATGTTGCTCAGGTATCACCAGCCGTTCGACATTGTCGAATCACGACACGGGTAGGTTCCCCGATATGCCAGGTGCGATCCAATCGATCGAGCGGGCGGCGGCCGTTCTGCGGCTGCTGGCCCGCGGCTCCGGGCGGCTCGGCGTCGGCGACATCGCGGGCGCGCTCGACCTGCCCAAGCCGACCGCGCACGGCATCCTGCGCACGCTGCAAGGCGTCGGCTTCGTCGAACAGGATCCGGCCACCGGCAAGTACCAACTCGGCGCGGCGCTGCTGCACCTGGGCACCAGCTACCTCGACGCGAACGAGTTGCGCTCCCGCGCGATCAACTGGGCCGACGCGCTGGCGGCGCGCACCGGCGAATCGGTGCGGATCGGCGCGCCGATGGACGGCGCGGTGGTCGTGGTGCATCACGTGTTCCGGCCGGACAATACCCAGCAGGCGCTCGAACTCGGCGAACTGCTGCCGCCGCACGCCACCGCGCTGGGCAAGGTCCTGCTCGCCTACGACGCCGAGCTGGCCGCCACGACGCGCCGCGCCGAGCTGGCCCCGCTCACACACCGCACCCTGGTCGACCGCACCGCGCTCGCCAGGGCGCTGGGCGGCGTCCGGCAGGCCGGATGGGCGGGCGACACCGAGGAATTCCGGACGGGCGAGGCGGGTATCGCGGCGCCGATCCGGGCGCCCGGTGGCCTCGTGGTCGGCGCCATCGGCATCACCGGCGCGGTGGACCGGCTCTGTGACGCCCAGTTGCGGCACCGGCCCGCGCTGGTCGGTCAGGTGCTCGACGCCGCACGGGCGGTGTCGCGCGATCTCGGTACGAGTCACTGACTTTCGTCCCCGCGGTGACCGTCCGATGTCGATCAGGAGCAGCCGAGCATGAAGCAGCGTTACGTGCTGGCCATCGACCAGGGCACCACCTCCACGCGGTGCATCCTGTTCGACCAGCGTGCCCGGCTCGTCGGCGTCGCGCAGCGCCCGCACCGGCAGCACTATCCGCGGCCGGGCTGGGCGGAGCAGGACGCGCTGGAGATCTGGCGCAATGTCGAGCGGATCGTGCCGCAGGCCCTGCGGGATTCCGGTGTGACGGCCGACCGGATCGCCGCGCTGGGCATCGCCAACCAGCGCGAGACCACCGTGGTGTGGGACCGCCGCACCGGCACGCCGATCGGACGCGCCATCGTCTGGCAGGACGTGCGCACCGAGGAACTGGTCCGCGAGCTCGGGGACAAGCCGGGCGCCGACCGGATCCGCGAGCTGTGCGGCCTGCCACTGGCCAGCTACTTCGCCGCGCCGCGGCTGCGCTGGATGCTGGACTCGGTGCCAGGTCTGCGCGAGCGCGCGGAACGGGGCGAGGTGCTGTTCGGCACCATGGAGACCTGGCTGATCTGGAACCTCACCGGAGGCCCCGACGGCGGGCTGCATTGCACCGACGTCACCAACGCCAGCCGCACCCTTCTGATGAACCTGCGCACCCTCGCCTGGGACGACGAACTGCTGGAGTTCTTCGGCATCCCCGCCCGCATGCTGCCGCGCATCCAGCCCTCGATCGCGTCCTACGGCAACACGCGCCGGGTCGTGCCCGGCATCCCGATCGCCGCCGCCCTCGGCGACCAGCATGCCGCGTTGTTCGGCCAAACCTGTTTCGCGCGTGGGGAGACCAAGTGCACCTACGGCACCGGTGGCTTCCTCATGATGAACACCGGACGCGACCTGGTGCGTTCCGAGCACGGCCTGCTCACCACGATCGGCTACCAGATCGGCCCCGAGCCGGTCTACGCGCTGGAGGGGCCGATCGCGGTCACGGGATCGCTCGTGCAATGGGTGCGCGACAACATCGGACTGGTCACCAGTGCGCCGGAGATCGAAACCCTCGCGCGCACCGTCGAAGACAACGGCGGCTGCTACGTCGTGCCCGCATTCTCCGGGCTGTACGCGCCGCATTGGCGCAGCGACGCGCGCGGTCTCATCGCCGGGCTGACCTCCTACATCACCAAGGGCCACATCGCGCGCGCCGTGCTGGAGGCGACCGCTTGGCAGACCCGGGACGTGGTGGAGGCGATGAACGCCGACTCCGGCCTGCAAGCCGCGGCACTGCGCGTGGACGGCGGGATGACCTCGAACAACCTGCTCATGCAGATCGTGTCCGATGTGCTGGATGTTCCGGTGCTGCGTCCGTTCGTCGCCGAGACGGTCTCACTGGGCGCGGCGTACGCCGCGGGTCTCGCCGTGGGGTATTGGCCCGACCTCGAGGGATTGCGCAACAATTGGCGCCTTGCCGCCCAATGGGTTCCGCGCATGGACGCGGAGCTGCGGGAGGACGAGTACGAGAACTGGAAACGCGCGGTCGAGTTGACCTTCGGCTGGGTGCGGTCGAAGAAGCGGGCGCGGCGGTGAGTCCGGGGCCCGGCGCTCGTGTCGGGAGCGTGGGTTAGCGTCGAGAGCATGCGGCTTCACGTGGGATGTGCGATGTGGACGCACGCGGCCTGGCAGGAACGTCAGCTCTCCCCGGGGGAGCGGTTGCGCTGGTACGCCACGTGGTGCAACGCGGTCGAAGGCAATACGACGTTCTACGCAACGCCGTCGCTGCGCACAGTCGAATCATGGGCGGCGCAATGCGATCCCGCGTTCCGCTTCGTGCTCAAGTTGCCGAAGCCGATCACCCACGAACGCAGACTGACCGGCGTCGAGCAGGAGCTGCGGTCCTTCCTCGCCGCGATGGAGCCGCTCGGCGAACGCATCCACGCCCTGTGGATCCAGCTGCCGGGTTCGTTCGGACCCACCGATCTCGGTGTGCTGGCCGGTTTCCTGCGCGACTTCCCGCGCTCGTACCGGGTCGCCGTCGAGGTGCGTCACCCCGCGTTCTTCGAGGACGAGCAGGCGGCGCGCAGGCTGGAATACGTACTGTCCAGGGTCGGCGCCGAATGGGTGCCGTTCGACACCACCGTGCTTTTCGACGGTCCGCCCGCCAGCGCGGCGGAACAGGAGGCGGCCGCGAAGAAGCCGCGGGTGCGGCGCAGGATGCGCGCGCTGACCGAATACCCGATCGTGCGCTATCACGGCCGCGACGACGTCCAGCGCACCGTCGACGGCTGGCGGCCGTGGGTCGGCACGGTCGCCGAATGGCTGCGTGAAGGCCGCTCGCCCACCGTGTTCCTGCACACGCCGGACAATGCGGGCTCGCTGGAGCTGGCCCGCCGTTTCCATGACGCGGTCAGGGCCCGGCTGCCCGGGCTCGAGCCGCTGCCCGAGCCCGCCGCCGCCGAGCCCATGACGCTGTTCTGACGGAAAACGCCTCCCGCGGCATCGAGCCGCGGGACCGCGCGGATCAGGCCTGCAGGCCGACCTCGACCTCGAGGGTGAGCGTGATCTTGTCGCCGATCACCGCGCCGCCGTCGGGCAGCGGCATGTCGATGGTGATGCCGAAGTCGCGGCGGTTGATCACGGTCTTGGCCTCGAAGCCCGCGACCGGCCCCTGGCCCATGCCGGGGTTGACGCCGAGGAACTCCACCTCGAGCGATACCGGCTTGGTGACACCGCGAATGGTGAATTCGCCGTCCACCACGAAATCGTCACCCTTCACCCGGAAACCGGTGGACTTGAATGTGGCCACCGGGAACTGCTCGGCCTGGAAGAAGTCCGCGGTGCGCAGGTGGGCGTCGCGCTGTTCGTTGTCGGTGGTGACCGAGTCGACCCGGATCTCGGCCTCGGCCGAGGCGCTGCCGTCCTCGCCGATCACCAGCTTGCCGGAGAAGTCGGTGAAGCGGCCGCGCACCTTGCTGACCATCAGGTGGCGCACCGAGAAGCCGAGCGTGGAGTGGGCGGGGTCGATGGCCCAGGTGCCCGCGGTGAGAGCGTTGGTGGTTCCGGTCGACATGACGTTTCTCCTTGATAGTTGAGATTTGAACTAGTTGGGTGTGAATGGGGGTGGGATCGGTCGGGGGAAGATCAGTGAGTGCCGAGCAGCTGTGCGAACGGTACCGGGTCGTCGTACGGATCGGTGCCACGCGCTCGCGGCGTGTTGGTCAGCGCGGCGGTGAATTCCGCTGCGGCGCGGTCGATCCGAGCGCTCAACCCCTCGGTCGCCGCGGACGCCCAGTCTTCCGACGCCGCGTACACCGCGGTGGGCGCGACCACCGCGTGCAGGTAGCTGAACATCGGTCGCAGCGCGTGTTCCAACGCGAGGGAGTGGCGCGCCGAGCCGCCGGTCGCGCCGAGCAGCACCGGCATCCCTGCCAGCGCGTCCGGTTCCAGTACGTCGAAGAACGTCTTGAACAGGCCGCTGTAGGAGGCGTTGAAGATCGGCGTGACGGCGATCAGGCCGTCGGCGCCTGCCACGGTGTCGAGCGTCGCGCGCAACCCGGTCGGCGCGAATCCGGTCAGCAGGTTGTCGGCCAGATCCCGCGCGTGCTCGCGCACCTCGACCACGTCGACGGTCGCGTCCGCGCCGGACGCGGACAGCGCCGCCGCGGTGGCCGCGGTGAGCCGGTCGGCGAGCAGCCGGGTCGACGAGGGCTGCGACAGGCCCGCGGAGACGACGGCGATGCGGGTCATCGGGTCGCCTCAACGGCAGCGTCGCGGGCGGCGACCAGGCTCGCGTGCGTCGGGGCGTCCGGCACGTGCGCCGGGCGCAGGGCCGCGAACTCTTTGCGCAGCACCGGCACCACTTCCTCGCCGAGCAGGTCCAGCTGCTCCAGCACGGTCTTCAGCGGAAGGCCCGCGTGGTCCATCAGGAACAGTTGGCGCTGGTAGTCGCCGAACGTTTCGCGGAAGGTGAGCGTCTTGTCGATGACCTGCTGCGGGCTGCCCACGGTGAGCGGGGTCTGCTCGGTGAATTCCTCCAGCGACGGGCCGTGTCCGTACACCGGCGCGTTGTCGAAGTAGGGGCGGAACTCGCGCACCGCGTCCTGGGAGTTCTTGCGCATGAACACCTGTCCGCCCAGGCCGACGATCGCCTGGTCGGCGGAGCCGTGGCCGTAGTGCTCGTAGCGCTGCCGGTACAGCCGGATCAGTCGCTGGAAGTGCTCTTTCGGCCAGAAGATGTTGTTGGCGAAGAAGCCGTCGCCGTAGTAGGCCGCCTGCTCGGCGATCTCGGGGCTGCGGATCGAGCCGTGCCAGACGAACGGCGGAACGTCGTCCAGCGGGCGCGGCGTGGCGGTGAACGACTGCAACGGCGTCCGGAATTTGCCTTCCCAGTCGACCACGTCTTCGCGCCAGAGCCGGTGCAGCAGGTGGTAGTTCTCGATGGCCAGCGGGATGCCGTCGCGGATGTCCTTGCCGAACCACGGGTAGACCGGGCCGGTGTTGCCGCGGCCGAGCATGAGGTCGACGCGCCCCTCGGCCAAGTGCTGCAACATCGCGAAGTCCTCGGCGATCTTCACCGGATCGTTCGTGGTGATCAGGGTCGTCGCGGTGGAGAGCTGGAGCCGCTCGGTCCGCGCCGCGATGTAGCCGAGCATCGTCGTCGGCGACGACGGCACGAACGGCCGGTTGTGGTGCTCGCCGGTGGCGAACACGTCCAGGCCGACCTCCTCGGCCTTGCGCGCGATCGTCACCATGGCGGTGATGCGTTCGTGCTCACTCGGCGTCCGGCCGGTCGTGGGGTCGGTCGTCACATCACCGACCGTGAAGATTCCGAACTGCACGACGCCTCCTTCGTTCTCAGTCTGACTCAATTTGGTGGATATGGCAACCAAAGGAACCGGGTGGGGTGCCCGAGTATTCCCCGCGCGGCGGTGTGACGCCGGTTACGGCAGGTATTCCGCCAGCCAGGTCCTGGTGAGTTCGCGGGTGACCCGCGCGCCCGTGTCGAGTTCGGTGGTGCCGAAGGCGTGTTCCACGTAAGGCAGCTCGACGTAGCGCTGCGGGACGCCCGCGGTCTCGAGCGCGGCGGCGTAGGCCGCGGTGTGCTCGGCGCGCACCAGATGATCGCTGGACCCCTGGATCAACAGGGTGGGTGGGGAGGCTGCGCTGACGTGCGGAGCGGAGCTCGTCGCGGTGTAGCGCTCGGGATACTGTTCGGGCGTACCGCCGAGATACTGCCGGGCCGCGTCGACGCCGAGCGCGGTCTCGGTGCCGGAAGCGGTGAGATCGACCGCCGGGTACAGCGCGACCGCGGCGCGCACCTCGGGCAGCTCCTCCGCGCTGCCACAGCTGGGCCGCAAGGCGCTCGCGTTGATCTTGTTCGCGACGTTGACGGCCAGATTGCCGCCCGCCGACTCGCCGAACGTGGCGATCCGCCGCAGGTCCCAGTTGTACCGCTGCGCGTTCGCGGCGGCCCAGGTCAGCGCGCAGGCGACGTCGGCGTCCGCGGTGTCCCAGCGGTGCTCGGTCGCGCCGGAGAGGCGGTAGTCGACGTCGAGGACGGCGTATCCGTTGTCGGCCAGCCAGGTCGTGTAGGCGTCGGTGCCGCGGCTGCCCGCGACGAACGCGCCGCCGTGGATGCTCACCACCAGTGGGGCCGGGGCCGGTCCCGGGGCGGGCAGATACAGATCCGCCTGGATCGGCTGCCCGTCGACGGTCGCGTAGGTGACGGTCTCGTCCGGCGCGTCACCGACGGTGCTGAACGGGACGGCCGGGGCGAACGGAACCCAGACGCCCGCCGCGTCGTGCGCCGCGAACACCAGCGTCGCGCTCGTGACTACGGACAGCACCAGGCCGACGACGGCCACGCCGGTCACCGCGGCCGCCGGGCGCCGTCCCCGCTCGCCGGAGCGAAGCGCGGTGAGCGCGAGCCCGGTCGCGGCCACCGCCAGCACCATGTTCCACGAGCCGAGCGCGTCACGGACCGAGCCGAGCAAGAGCAC
Source organism: Nocardia sichangensis (assembly GCF_047200615.1). Taxonomy (NCBI): domain Bacteria; kingdom Bacillati; phylum Actinomycetota; class Actinomycetes; order Mycobacteriales; family Nocardiaceae; genus Nocardia; species Nocardia sichangensis. The sequence continues at coordinate 125,229 of NZ_JBJZOK010000012.1, read as the reverse complement.
CGCCGACTGCACGATCGCGTTGCCCAGCAGCGGCATCATCCAGGAAACCGGCAGGATCGCGATCAATTGGCCGAGCGCGAGATACCCGGCGAGGACTCCGGCGGATACCAGCAGCGCGAGGCGGGCCAGGCGACGCGGGGTCGCGGATTCTCCGGGCACGGTCACGTCCGCTCCTGGCTCGTCGGCCATCCAAGGTCTCCGTTTCCGGTCGGGGCTGCCCTCCAACCTAGGTCGGTCTTCGTGCGTGCCGGATGCGGGTGCTGGTGAGTCGGGGCGGAATCGGGTAGCCGACTACGCGCGTTTTCCCGTGTCTCGTCCGCAGAATCGGTCGTCACAGGGTTTCGACATCGGGGTTTCGAAGGGATTTGCATGGCTGGTTATCACGATTGGTTGGCGCCTGCTCCGAATCCGGAGCCGCCCTTGGACAGCCGCGGGCGCGCCGAAGTTCGCGATCCCGCGCCGGCACGGGCGCTACCTTGCCGCACGCGGACGCGCGCCGTGTCCGGCCGGTCGAGTGCCGGGATCCGTAGCGCGGTGCGGCGTAGTCATGCGTCCGCCGCGCAGGCGGGGGACGAAACCCGCTCGGCGGCACGCCGGTTCGCCGAGTCGGCGGTGCGCATCGTCCTCGAGGTACTCGACCGTAGGAGACCCGTACCGCAACTGGCCGCGGTCGCCGACGCCACGGTCGTCGCCGCGGTGCGCACATTGCTCGACGCCGGTCTGGTGCCCGGTCACGCACTCGGCGTCGCGGTGCCGATCCGGGTGAGCGTGGCGCTCGTGGATGCCAGGACCGCCGAGGTCTTCGCCGCATATGCCCGTGGCGGTCGCCGTTTCGCCGTGGCGGCGAGGATCGTCCGGACGCGCTCGGCGGGCTGGCGGCTGACGGCGCTGCGCATCCGATGACGTGGTGCGTCAGCCGAGCTGGACGGATCGGCGCGCCATGCCGAACCAGTAGCCGTCGATGACGGTGCGCAGCGCGCCGAGGTCGTCTTCGCCCGCGCCGAGTGCGACGAACAGCGGTGCGAAGTGCTCGGCGCGGGGGTGGGCCAGGCGCGCGGCGGGAGCTTTCCGCTCGAAATCGAGCAGTGCGTCCAGGTCGTGTGCGGCCAGCGCGTCGCGGCCCCACTCGTCGAATTCGGCGGTGAAGGAGTGCACGTGTTCGTCGTCGGCCGTCAGGGCGCGCAAGTTGTGGGTGAAGAAACCGCTGCCGACGATCAGCACGCCCTCGTCGCGCAGGGGCGCCAGCTTCCGTCCGATGTCCAGCAGCGCCCCAGGGTCCAGCGTCGGCATGGACAGTTGCAACACCGGGACGTCGGCGTCCGGGTACATCTCCTTCAGCGGCACGTAGGCGCCGTGGTCGAGCCCGCGCTCCGGGACGTCGGCCACGGCGACGCCGGGTCCGCGCAACAGGTTTCGCACCTTCTCGGCCAGCTCCGGCGCGCCCGGCGCGGGATAGCGCACCTGGTAGTACCGCTCGGGGAAGCCCCAGAAGTCGTAGACCAGCGGCACCGTCTCGGTGGCGCCGAGCGCGATCGGCGCGGCCTCCCAGTGCGCGGAGACGATCAGGATCGCCCGGGGGCGCGGCAATGCGCCCGACCACGCCGCCAGTTCGGTGGGCCAGCTCGCGTGATCGGCCAGTGGCGGAGCGCCGTGGGAGAGATAGAGCACCGGCATTCTTCCGGTGTTCACGCTGGTCATGGCGCTCCTCCTTGTTCGGCCGCAGGTAGTTCGAATTCGAACTAAACGGTAGCTGATTGTTCAAATTTGAACAATATGGTTAGGGTGGAGCTGTGGAGACCAGGTGGCTGAACGCGCGCGAGATGCAGGTGTGGCACAGCTTCCTCGCGGCGGGCGCGCTGGTGGGCCGTGAGGTGGAACGGCAGCTCAAGCGGGAAGGGCTGTCGCACACGCAGTACGAGGTGCTGGTGCGGCTCGCGGACGCGCCGGAGGGCCGCCTGCGGATGGCCGAACTCGCCGACGCGCTCTACACCTCCAAAAGCGGGCTGACCTACCAGGTGACGCAATTGGAGAAGGCCGGGCTGCTGGTGCGCGAGGCCTGCCCGACCGACGTGCGCGGGGTCATCGCCGTGCTCACCGGCGCGGGCCGGGAACGGCTGGCGCAGATCGCGCCGGACCATGTCGCGACCGTCCGCCGCGTCCTCGTCGACGTGCTCAGCGCCGCTCAGCAGAGCGCCGTCGCGGAGGGCCTGGGCGAGGTCGCGCGGCGGCTCGCGCCCTGACTCAGGCCAGCGACGCCAGCCAGTCGTGCATCCACGACAGCGCGGTCGCGCCGCCGCCGACGCGGTAGCTGCCGTAGGCGGTGTGCGCCTCGGAGCGGTAGAACTGGTCCAGCAACCGGGCCCGTTCCTGGTTCGCCGACTCCGACAACTGGCTTTGCAGCAACGGGATTCCGCCGTTGGACATCAGATCGCCGACGATGGCGCCCATTTCCATCTGGTAGCGCCAGAGATCGGCCGGGTCGGGATGGGAGGTCTGGGCCAGGAAGCCGGCGAACCGGGTCACGAAATCGTCCGACGCCGTGGTGCAGTACAGATCGCCGACCGCGCAGATGGTGCGGGTCTGCGGGCTGACGAAGCCGAAGCCGCCGATGCGGGGACCGCCCGCGCCCGCGCCGCCCACCGGCGGACCGACCAGCGCGTCGGTGGGGGAGCGGCGCGGATCGGAGATGAGTCCGACCGCCGCGATCCGGTACGGCGGCACGACGCCGATCCCGGTGCCGATCTCGGCGGCCAGATCGCCCGCGGCGTCCGCGCCCTGGCTGTAGCCGAGCAATGCGATCTTGGTCGCGCCGCACGCCCTGGCCATCGCTCCGATCATGCCGCGCGCGTTGTCGACGGCCTCGCGTTTGGACGCGCCGTAAACCTCGGTCTCCCAAGGGAAGGCGGTCGCGGCGTAGCTGACGTAGTCGACCCGCACCGAGGACGGCAGGCCGTTGGTGACTCCGGCCAGCATCCCGGGGCCGGGGCGCTCGCCATCGATGGTGGTTTCCCAGGTGCCCGGGATGGCCACCACGTACATGCTCGGGCACTCGGGCTCGGCGACGGCGGGCCCGCTGCCCGGCCCTACGCACGACAGCGCCATCGCCGTGAAACCGATGGCCGCCGAGATCCACTTCGATCGCATGGCGTTTGCTCCTGGTAGTACAGGCGCCGCAGGCGCTCCCCGGCAGGAAAGGCCTTCGCCGGCGCCGCGCGGTGGTCGAACCCGGCCCCGTCGAAGGCTGCATTGAGACTCGGTGGTCTCAAAGTGCAGCCAGGATAGCGAGAGTGTGTGAGACGGCACAATCCGGGGCGCAAGTGACGCGTATCACAGCGAGTTCGGTCGCCTCGACGCTCCTTGATTGCTAAATGCCTGATGCGAGCAGAACTGCGATGGCCTGTGCCCATCGGTCGATGGTTGCCGTGGCGGCGCGCTCCGAAGTGCGCAGCGGACGGGACATCGCGGTGCCGCGCAGGATCGCGACGGTGAGATCGCGGACGGCCGGATAGCCGGGGTGGGCGACGAGGCTCGGGCCGAACAGCGCGTCCACCACGCGCCGCAAGTCGCGCCCGGCTTCTCGTTCGGCCACGCGCAACGCCTCGGCAAGCGCCGGATCGGTCCGCGCGGCCGTCCACAGTTCGAACTCGGCTTGCGCCGCCGGTCGCGCCATCGATTCGTAGAGGGCGGTCAAGGCGCGCGGCACGGGATCGGCTCCGTCGCCGAGTCCGGCCGCGATCTCTCGTACCGCCGCTTCGTTGCGCGCGACCAGATGGCCGACCAGGTCGGTGATCAACGCGCCGAGGGTCGGGAAGTGATGCAGCAGCGCTCCGCGGCTGACCTGCGCGGCACGCTGAACGGAGAGGGTGGACAGTGCCCGGTAGCCCTGTTCGGCCAGCAGGTCGGCGGCGGCGTCGAGGATGCGGGCGCGGGTCGCCCGTTTCTGTTCCTCGCGTAGTCCGGCCATTCCGGCTCCCTCCGTCGGCGCGACATTTTCACAGTCAATGTTGACTGTCAATCGGCGTTTGCGCCAGACTGCGGAGACGGGTTCGGGACCAGCGTCGAAGGGAAAGCGATGACCGACAGTGACATCAGGGCCGATGGCGACTCGGGCGCGTGGTATCGCGGGTGGACCGAGCAGCCGGACTCGCCGTGGGCCGGACGCCCGGACCCGGACGACGCACGCGAGTACCGGACGCTGACTTACGAGCGGGACGGCCGCATCGCGCGCATCACCTTCAACCGGCCGGAGAAGGGCAACGCGATCACGCCCGACACACCGAACGACCTGGCGCACGCGGTGGAACGCGCGGATCTGGACCCGCGGGTGCACGTGATCCTGTTGTCCGGGCGCGGCAAGGGATTCTGCGGCGGATACGACCTGAGCATGTTCGCCGAGCAGAGTTTCGCGGTGGCAGGCGGTCCCGGCGACGCGGCGGGGACGGTCGTCGACCCGGTGGTGCAGGGCCGCAATCACGATCCGGCGCGGACCTGGGACCCGATGATCGACTACGCGATGATGAGTCGGTTCAACCGCGGTTTCGCCAGCCTGATGCACGCGAACAAGCCGACCGTGGCCAAACTGCACGGCTTCGCCGTGGCGGGCGGCAGCGACATCGCCCTGTTCGCCGATCAGATCATCTGCGCCGACGACACCAAGATCGGCTACCCGCCCACCCGGGTCTGGGGTGTCCCGGCGGCGGGCATGTGGGCGCATCGCCTCGGCGACCAGCGCGCCAAGCGTCTGCTGTTCACCGGCGACTGCCTTACGGGCAGGCAAGCGGTGGAATGGGGCCTGGCGATCGAATCCTGGCCGGCCGACGAACTCGACGCGCGCACCGAGGAATTCGTCGCGCGGATCGCGCGCATGCCGATCAACCAGCTGATGATGGCCAAACTGGCGCTGAACTCGGCGCTGTACGCCCAGGGTGTGGCGAACTCCGGCATGATCAGCACCGTCTTCGACGGGATCTCCCGGCACACCACGGAGGGTTACGCCTTCCAAACCCGCGCTGCTACCGCCGGTTTCCGCACGGCGGTCCGGGAACGCGACGAACCATTCGGCGACCACAAACGCGGCCGGCCGGAGGAATGATTCGCTTCTGAGCCGAGTGAGAATCGGCCGAATCCACCGGCGCGAACGGCGAGGGGCGGTGGTCCGGTGACCACCGCCCCTCCTCCGTACGCCGGAAAATCCGTCAGCGGACGGGCGGGACCTTCCCGGTCGCCTCGTCCTCGAGGTCGTAGCCCAGCCGCACGTCGTGGGCCACCTCGCCGCCGCTCACCGTGATCCGGCTGGTCACCGCGGGATAGCCCCGGGCGACGACCGTGTAGTCGCCTTCGGCGAGATCCGCGACGACATAGCGGCCGTTCTCGTCGGTGCGCGTCGTCGCGGTCAGCACGCCCGCCGCGTCGAGCACGCTGATCTGCACGTCCGCGACCGCCCGGCCGCCGTCCGCCCACGCCGACCCGGCCAGCACCGCCATCGGCGTGAGAACGATCTCGTGGTGCAGCAATCCGCTGTCCGGCACGGTCAGCGCGGTCGCGCTGGGACGCATGTGCTCGGCGACCGCCACGACGGTGTACGTGCCTGGCACCACGCCGTGGCAAACGTAGCCGCCGTCGCCCTCGGCGGTCGCGGATCCGACGACCTCGCCGTCCAGATCGGTCAGCGTGATGGTCGCGCCCGGCAGCGGCTCGCCCAGGGTGCTGGACCGGACCACGCCGGACACCTCGCCGGAGCCGAGCAAGGTGATGTCGAATTGCTGCGGCCGGTCTGCGACGGTCACGTTGACCGCGGCGGGCTGATGTCCCGCGGCCGACACGATCAGCACGTAGTTGCCCGCGTCGGGCACGCCGACGAGGTAACTGCCGTCCGCGCCGCCGTTCGTCCGCGCGGCCTGCCGCCCCTGATGGTCGATCAGCGTGAGTGCGGCGGCGGGCACCGGCCTGCCGTCCTCGCGATGGACGTAGCCGTTGAGCGAACGGCCTTCGTGCTCGGCGCCGTCGAAATTCGCCCGCGGCTCGCGCAGGTACGCGCCGTTGGCCGCCGGTTCGCCCGAGGCGTAGCCGCCCGCGGCCGCGGCGAGCACCGGTTCCGGCTCCGACAGCGCCTGCGCGGCGCCCTCCCAGACCTGATCCGCGTCCCAGTGCGACTCGGCGGCCTCGGTCTGCTCGACCGGCGTCTGCGCGGCGGGCGCCGGAGTGTCCTGGAGCGGGATCTCTTTCATGAACATCAGCACCACGCAGGCCAGCAGCGCGACCGCGCCCGCCGCGTAGAACACCCCGTGCATGGAGTTGGTGAAGCCGGTGAGGATCGGCACCTTCAGCGCGTCGGGCAGCGCCGCGATGCCGCTGGTGTTGGACTGCATGCCGCTGAGCTGCTCGGTCCCGAACCCGGGTGGCAGCGCGCCGCCGAACGCGTCGGTGATCCGGTGCGGCAGCAGATTGAACAGAATGGTCAGGAACACCGCGACGCCGAGCGTGCCGCCCATCTGCCGGAAGAAGGTGGCCGACGCGGTGGAAACACCCATGTCGGAGCGCGGACCGGCGTTCTGCGCGGCGATGATCAGCGTCTGCATACAACAGCCGAGCCCGAGCCCGATCAGTCCGCCGATGGCCAGCGGCTGCCACAGCGGGCTGTCGTAGTGCACCTGCGCGTACAGGACCGCGCCGACCGCGACGATGAACGTGCCCGTCACCGGCAGGATCTTGTAGCGGCCCGTGCTCTTGGTGATCCGCCCCGCGGCCTGCGAGCCGATCATGATGCCGAGCACCAAGGGCAGCATCAGCAGACCGGCCTTGGTCGGCGAGTAGCCGCGCACGACCTGGAAGTACTGCGGAACCATGGTGATCGCGCCGAACATCGCGACGCCGACGATGAATCCGCCCGCGATGGTGACGCTGAAGGTCGAATTCTTGAACAGCCGCAACGGGATCAGCGCGGAGTCCTTCATGAAGAACTCGACCAGGAGGAACAGCACCAGACCCGCCGCGCCGATGCCGTAGCAGAGCAGCGAGCGGTGCGAGGACCATCCCCAGTGCCTGCCTTGTTCGGCGACGATCAGCAGCGGCACCACGCAGATGGTCAGCGTCAGCGCGCCGAACCAGTCGATCCGGTGATGCTGGCGCTGGTGCGGCACGTTGAGCACCTTGGCGACCACGAGCAGGGCGAGCACGCCGACCGGGACGTTCACCAGGAACACCCACCGCCAGCCCTCGATGCCGCCGAGCTGTTCGTAGTCGGAGAAGAAGCCGCCGAGCACCGGGCCCAGCACCGTGGCCGTGCCGAAGACCATCATGAAATAGCCCTGGTAACGCACTCGTTCGCGCGCCGGGACGATGTCGCCGATGATGGTGAACGCCAGCGACATCAGGCCGCCCGCGCCCAGGCCCTGGAACGCGCGGAACGCGGCGAGCTGGTACATCGAGGTGGCGAAGGTGCACGCCACCGAACCGATCACGAACAGGCTGATCGCCGTGAGGTAGAACGGCTTACGGCCGTAGATGTCGGCCAATTTGCCGTACAGCGGCGTGGTGATCGTGGCGGTGATCAGGTAAGCGGTGGTCGCCCAGGCCTGTTCGTCGAAACCGTGCAGGCTGTTGGCGATCTTGACGATCGCGACGCTGACGATGTTCTGGTCGAGCGCGGCCAGGAACATGCCGAGCAGCAGCCCGGACAGGATGGTCAGGATCTGCCGGTGCGACAGTGACGTGTCCGCGCCTGCGGCCGGGTTCCGCGGAGCCCGGGTGGTGGAAGTCGTCATGAATGAGCCCTATTTCGGATCGGCTGGGTGTCGGGTGGTGGTCTCTATTCCTGCGGTGAGCCGGTCGAGCAGCGCGGTCAAGGTGTCGCGGTCCGATGCGGGCCAGTCGGCCAGGATGTCGGCCAGCCACCGGTTGCGCTGGGCGCGATTCTCCTCGAAGACGCGAACGCCTTCCGCGGTGGCCGCCAGCACGCACGCCCGGCCGTCGACCGGGTCGGCCCGGCGCTCGACCAGGCCGTGTGCCACGAGTTGTCTGCTCTGTCTGCTGATGGTGGATGCCTCGGCGTGCAGCAGTTCGGCGAGCCTGCCCGCGCGCTGCGGTCCCTCGTGCACGAGGGAGAACAGCACGGCGTAGGCGAGTCGCTCCAGTCCGTCCGGACCCGGCCGGACGGGCTGCCATTTCGCCCGGTTGACCGCGCGCATGAACCGGACCAGCCGCTGACCGAGTTCGTCGGCGGCCGCGAGTTCGGCCGCCGTGATCCGGCGCTCGCGAGCGGTTGCGGACATGACACTCACCTCGATGTTCCCCACCAGCACATTGATTGGCAACCACAACTAGTTGCTTTAAGCAACTATACATCCGGGTTGCCGGGGGTCTGCGAGGTGGGTCACGCGCCGGTTCCGTTGCTACCGTCGATGGCGTGTCCGAGTCGCTTGTCCGCTTCCGTGCTGCCTTGCTGTCCGATTGCCGATGGGCGCCGGTCGGCAGCGGGGAGTCCGGCGCCGAGGTGTTCCGGTCCGCCGACGGCTCCCGCTACGCCAAGTGTGCCGATCCCGGTGGGGTCGCGGACCTCGCGCTGGAGCGGGACAAGATCGTCTGGCTCGGCAGCCACGATATGCCCGGCCCCCGGGTGCTGGACTGGCGGGACGGCGACGATGGCGCCTGCCTGGTGACCAGCGCGGTCCCGGGCGTGCCCGCGGACGCGGTATCCGGCGAGACACTGGGCCGCGCTTGGGAATCCATCGCGGACACGGTGCGGCGCCTGCACGAGGTGCCCACCGAGCAGTGCCCGTTCGATCGTGGCCTGGCGCGGATGTTCGCGATGGCCCAGGACGTGGTGGTCCGGGGTGCGGTGCACACCGAGTTCCTCCCCGAGGAACAGCAGGGCACTCCGCCCACCGTCCTGCTCACCAGGCTGGCCGGTGAGCTGGAGCCGAGGATGACCCAGGAGTTCGCCGAAGCCGTGGTGTGCCACGGCGATCTGTGCCTGCCCAACATCATCCTCGATCCGGAAACGCACACGGTGGCCGGTTTCGTCGACCTCGGGCGTCTCGGCATCGCCGACCCCTACGCCGATATCGCCTTGCTGCTCGCCAATTCCCGGGAGTCATGGCAAGACGAGCGGCGCGCCGAACAGGCCGACCGGACATTCGCCGCCCGCTACGGCATCGAGCTGGATGCCGATCGTCAGCGCTTCTTCCTCCATCTGGACCCGCTGACCTGGGGTTAGCTCGATCAGGCAGAGGGTTTGAGCAGAACGGCGGTGCCGTACGCCGCCACCTCGCTCATCGTCCCGGCGATCTCGTTGCAGTCGAAGCGCATCGCGATGACCGCGTTCGCGCCGAACGACATGGCGTGCTGACACATCCGCATGATCGCCTCGTGCCGCGATTGGTAGAGCAGCTGGGTGTACTCGGGGATCTCCCCGCCGCCCAGCGAACGGAAACCGGCGCTGAAGTTCGAGCCGAAGCTGCGGCTGCGCACGGTCAGCCCGGCGACCTCGCCGAAGACCCGGGCGATCTCCTGTCCGGGAACGTCGTTCATGGTCGAGACCAGGATGGGGAACTGCGGTCCCGGCGGCGGGGGCGGAGGATACGGCTGCGGCGGCTGGTGCGCGGGATGTTGCGGATAGGGCGGCGGCATCGGCTGGCTCATGTGCGGGATGCTACGGCGGCAGGGCGGCCGCGTCGCTTCCGTCCGCGGCGAGATCGCCCGGAGGCCCGGAATCGCACCGACCGCCCGGTCCCGATCGGCCGGTTTCGCGTGTTCCGGGACTGTCGTGGCGGAGTTCGTCCTTGCCTGTTGAGCATTCGACCGACAGAATCCGAAGAGATATGCAATGTTGTTATTGCGCAACGGCATTGAGAGGGAACCCACGGTGGCCGAATAGGCACCGGTAAAAGGGGGTGCGGCGAGATCATGTCGTCGAACACGTCCGAGCCCGGCGGCCGACGCGCCCGCCCGGGCCAGGTCGGGGCCGGACGCGTGCCCACGTGGCCCGGGATGATCTCCGCCGACGAGCCGCCGCCGCGCCGGGAACGCGACCGGCATCGGACCCACCGCGATCGACGCCGTGCCCGGCGCGGCGCTCGGCGCGCGTGGCTGGTCGGCGGTGCCGGGCTGGCCGCCTCGCTCGCCGCGGCCGCGCTGGTCCTGGTCTACACCGACGCGGCGTCGGCTCCCCGGCAATCGGCCACGGTAGCGGACCCGGTGCTCGGCGGCGGTCCCGGCTGTGAGCCGACCCGGGGCGCACAGTTGGTGCGCGGCAACGGGACCGGCTCCACGGCCTCGGGGCCGGACGTGATCCTGGCCTTCCAGCACGCCTACTACGCGACCCGGTCCGGAGCGGTAGCGCGATCGTTGACGGCGCCCGACGCCGTGGTGCCGCCGGTCGCCGTGATCGATGCAGGCATCGCCTCCGTCCCTACCGGAACGCAGCACTGCGTCATGATCACCCCCATGCTCGACGGACGCTACGACGTGGTCATCACCGAGTTGCGACCCGACGCCACGAGCCGCACCTACCGGCAGTTCGTCACCGTGGTCACCGCCGACGGCGGATCCACCATCGCCAAGATCACCGCACCGAACTGAGTCCGATCTCCCGTTCGAGCGCGGGGACTTTCGTTACGATGCCACTGCCGGGGCGGTCGATCGGCGCGAAATGCGGTGCATAAGCGATCGATTCCAAGGGGAGGTCGTCGGTGGTGTTCGCACGGTGGTGCGCGGTTGTCGGAACCGCTCTTTCGGTGCTGCTGGCGATACCGGGCCCGCCGTCACAGGCGGAGCCGCGACTCCCGGCGGTGGCGGATCCGGCGCCGCCGGAGCAGGACCCCTTCTATCGGCCGCCCGCCGAGCTGATCGGCGCCCAGCGGCCCGGCGGAATCCTCGCCGCGCGGCCGGTCACCATCGCGAACCAGGCGCCTGGGGCGCTGGATGCCGAGGCATGGCAGATCTCCTACCGGTCGAACAACAGCGCCGACCAGCCCATCGCCGCCGTCGCGACGCTGCTGAAACCGCCCGCGGCGAACGGGAAGCTGGTGTCGCTGCACGCCGCCGAGGATTCCACCGGACTGTTCTGCGCGCCGTCCTATACCGTGCGCCGGTCGATGGGGGCCGGTTTGGTGGACGGGCAGATCGACCCGTTGCGCAGCGCTGCGGCGCTGTTGGCGCAGGGGTGGACGGTCGTGGTGCCGGATCATCAAGGGCCGAACTCGGCGTTCGCCCACGGCCCGCTGGCCGCGCGGATCGCCCTGGACGGCATCCGCGCCGCGGAGCGGTTCGGTCCGCTGGGACTGCCTGGACCGGATACCGAGGTGGCGATGTGGGGCTATTCCGGAGGTTCGGTCCCCACGTTGCACGGCGCCGAGTCGCGCAGCTCCTACGCGCCGGAGGTGAACCTGGTCGGCGTCGTCTCCGGCGGTACCGACGTCGACCTCGAGGCGCTGTCGCTGGCGGCGAACAAGGGGCCGGGCGCGGGCCTGGTCGCGGCCGCCATCATCGGTCTGGCCCGCGAGGAGCCGGAATTGGACGCCTACCTGCGGGCGAACGCGACGCCGACGGGACGGCGGTTGCTCGACGCGAAGGACAGCGGCTGCGTGCTGTATCAGGCCGCGACGGAACCGTTCCTCGACATCGACAGCCTGGTCCAGGGCGGTCTACTGCACACGCCGGTGCTGCGCGCGGTCTTCGACCGCACCAGAATGGGCAAGTCGGTGCCCGACGCACCGGTCTTCCTCTACCACGCGACCGCGGACTGGCTCGTCCCGATCGGTCCCGCCGACGCACTCGCCGCCGCCTACTGCCGCGACCCCGCCGCTCGCGTCACCTACATCCGTGACCACGCGAGCGAACATCTGACCCTCAACACCCTTGCCGAGCAGAGCGTGGTCGCTTGGCTGCGCGACCGATTCGCCGGGATACCGGTCGCCAACGGCTGCGCCGTCGCGGATGTGGGGTCCATCGCGCTCGGTCGATGACGGAGTTCGCGTGACGTGTTACTCGAGGCCCGCGTCCTTCCGGCAGCGGAAATCCAGGTAGTTGATCATCTTCCAGAAATCCTTGAACGCCGGGTTCGTGGTCTGGCCGTGGTGGTAGCGGTAGTAGATCTGCTGGGCGATGACGGCCAGGCGGAACAGCCCGAAGACCTCGTAGAACGGCCAGTTCTCGGCGGAACGGCCGGTGCGCGCGCAATAGTGTTCGACGATCTGCGCGCGGGTCAGCATGCCGGGCAGGTGACTCGGCTGGCGGCGGGAAGCCCGCATGACCTCGTCGTCGTCCGCCTGCACCCAATAGGCCAGCGCGCCACCGAGATCCATCAGTCGGGTCGCCCAGCGTCGCCATTTCCCAATCGAGCACACCGACGATCGTGCCGGAGCCCGACGGATCCAGCACCAGATTGTCGAGCCGGAAGTCGTTGTGGATGACAGTGGTGGCGACGTCCGCGGGCTGGTTGGCATCGAGCCAGGCCATCACCGCGGCGAAATCGCTGACATTGTCGGTGCGCGCGTTCACGAAGCGCCGCGACCACCCCGCGACTTGGCGGCCGACATAGCCCGCGCCTTTGCCGATTCCGGTAAGACCGGCCGCCTCGGGGTCGACCTGGTGCAATTCGATCAGGCAGTCGAAAGCCGTGGTGGACAACCGCTTCGCCTGATCGGGGGACAGGCTGGTGCCCTCCGGCAGATCGCCGCGCAGGATCGTCCCCGCCACCCGCTCCATCACGTAGAAATCGCTGCCGATCACGTCCGGATCGGCGCACCGGGCCACCATCCGCGGCACGTAGCGATAGTGCGGACGCAGCCGCTCCTGCACCAGGAACTCGCGGCCCATGTCGTGCGCGGAAGCCGCCTTCGTTCCGCTCGGCGGACGGCGCAGGATCAGGTCACGATCCGGGTAGCGCAGCAGATACGTCAGATTGGACGCGCCGCCGGAGAATTGGCGCACCTCGGGCGGCTCGCTCAGACCGGGAACCCGCTCGGCGAGCCAGGTGTGCAGGGCGGCGACGTCGAAGGCGTCCTCCGCGCGGACGGCGGTGGCCTCCGGAGCGCTCACCGGTCGGTCCCGTATTTACGCAGCTCCTGCCGGGCGATCACGCCGAGGTGCACCTCGTCGGGGCCGTCGGCGAAGCGCAGCGAACGAATGCCGGCGAACGCGCGCGCCAGCGGGAAGTCATCGGAAAGCCCCGCCCCGCCGTGCAATTGGATCGCCATGTCCAGCACCTCTTGGGTCATCCTCGGCACGACCGCTTTGATCTGGGAGACCTCGCTGCGCGCGCCGGCCAAGCCCTTGGTGTCCAGCAGCCAGGCGGTGTGCAGGACCAGCAACCGCGCCTGATCGATCGCGACGCGCGCGTTGGCGATGCGCTCGCGGTTCCCGCCGAGGTTGGCCAGCGGCTTGCCGAACGCGGTGCGCGACAGGGCGCGGCGGCAGCCCAGTTCGAGCGCGCGCTCGGCTAGGCCGATGGCGCGCATGCAGTGGTGGATGCGGCCGGGACCGAGACGGCCCTGCGCGATCTCGAAGCCACGTCCCGGCCCGGCGATCACGGCGTCCAGCGGCAGCCGCACGTCGGTGAAAGTGACCTCGCCGTGGCCGAAGGGCTCGTCCAGGTAGCCGAAGGTGGTGAGCATCCGTTCGACCCGCACGCCCGGGGTGTCCAGCGGAACCAGCACCATCGAATGCCGCTGGTAGGGGTGCGCCTCCGGGTCGGTGAGGCCCATGAAGATGACGAACTTGCAGTTCGGGTGGCCGATGCCGGTGCTCCACCATTTGCGGCCGTTGAGCACGATCTCCTCACCGTCCACCACGGCGGTCGCGGCCATATTGGTCGCGTCGGAGGAGGCCACCTCGGGTTCGGTCATGCAGAACGCCGAGCGGATCGTGCCGTCCAGCAGCGGTCGCAGCCACTGCTGCCGCTGCTCGATGCTGCCGTAGTGCAGCAGGACCTCGGCGTTGCCGGTGTCGGGTGCGTTGCAGTTGAACACTTCCGGCGCCCACCCGGAACTGCCCATCGCCTCCGCCATCGGGGCGTAGTCGACGTTGCTCAGGCCCGCGCCGAGTTCCGGATCGGGCAGGAAGAGGTTCCACAGACCCGCGTCCCGCGCCTTCTTCTTGAGCTCCTCGACCACCGGCGGAACCGCCCATGGCGATTCCCGCAGGGCGGCGGCGTGCTCCTCGTCGCGCGGCTCGATCTCGTCGCGCACGAACTGCCGCACCTGATCGGTGAGGCGGACGGCTCGATCGGAGTGCGTGAAGTCCATACCCATCCTCGAGGTCTGCTGAGCATTGCTCAACTTCCGGTCAGGTCATTGGTAGCATATTGTTGAGCATTGCTCAATAGAGGAGGGTGGATGACCGAGGTCGCCGTGGAGCCGGGCGGCCGGCGCTCGGCGGACGACCGGCGCAGGCAGCTGATCGGAATCGGCCTGGGCATGCTGATCGACCGGCCCTGGCACCGGATCACCGTCGACGCGGTCGCGCAGCAGGCGGGCATCTCGCGCGGGCTGCTGTTCCACTACTTCCCGACCAAGCAGGACTATTACGCGCAACTCGTCCGCGCCGCGTCGCAGCGATTCCTGCGCGCCACCGGCCCGGACCCCGACGCCGCGGACCCGCTCGCTTCGATGATCGCGAACTTCGTGAGCTACATGCGCAAGCGCAGCGGACCGCTGGTGGGGCTGCTGCGCGCCGCCGGGCAGGACCCGGTCCTCGAATCGATCATGGAGCGGATGCACGACGAACTGACCGATCGGGTGTTCGCCGCGCTCGGCAGGCCCGCGCGGTCGACCGCCGAGCGCCTGGTGGTGCGTTCGTGGTGGGCGATGGCCGAGGACCTGACGGTGCAGTGGTTGTCCCGCGACGACATCGACCAGGACCGGCTGGACTCGTTGCTGTTCGACACATTGTCGCGGGTGCTCGACTCGGTGGACGCCGAATGCCGGGCGGATCCGCCTGCGGAGTGAGCCGCCCGGTGCGAGAAGGTTTCCGCGATTCGGCGGGCCGGAATGGCCGCGCGAAATACTTGGTGCGCGGAAATGGCGGAACGCGGTCGGCCCGGTGCCGCCGAGGGGCGAATCTCGACGGCACCGGCGTATCCGAACGCGCTGCGGGAGCGCACGCGCCGCCGCGAAGGGAAAGCGCGCCAGTTCAGCATAGAGCGATCAATGGTCTGGCGCGCGGGGAAGGAAGTGCCTGCGACCGCCGGGAAATCACGTCGCACAGCGTGTGTCGTCCGCGGCACGCCGAATAGTTTTGCGAGATGGCAAATGAACAGTTTCGCCGGTAGCGGTGGATCGACTATGAATAAACCGTGCCGTTGCCATACGTGATCACTTGTCTGCCATCGCGTCTCCCGTGCGGGGAGCGCTGATGGTCATCGAACATCCCATCGAGGACGAGGTTACACAGCTGGCGAGGCGGGTCGAGAAGGCCCGTGGACGGCTCGCCTACCAGTTCGATCCCGCGCTCACCGAGGCGCTGTCGGAGGACGAACTGTATGCCGAACGTGAGCTCGCCGAACGGATTCGCACCCAGGAGCGCGGACAGCGCTGGAAAGAGGCGCAGGCTGCCGCCGCGGCATCCGACCGCGCCAGGCAGACCACCGAAGCGATCGAGAAGGCCGACATGCGAGATCTCCTGCTCGCCCGCAAGGCGATTGCCGCGCAGCGACGCGAATCCAGCCCGCACGCGAAGCTGGCCTCGCTGTATCGGCATCGGTCCTGGTCGCTGCGCGCGCTGGCGGGTGTCGTCGCGGCGGGCATGTTGTGGTCGGCGGTCAACGTCCAGCACAACATCGCTCCCGGCGGCGCGACCGATCCGCTCTACTGGTTCAGCTACCTGCTCGAAGGCATGATCAGCGTCTGCCTGATCATCATCATGATCGGCACGAACAAAGTCGCCGAATGGGGTGTGATCGACAACCGCCGCCAGGTCGCGACGGCCGAAGTCGCCCTGCTGGCGCTGACCGTCAGCCTCAACACCTATCCCTACTTGCGCGCGGGCGCCTGGTACGACGCGGCCGTGCACGCCATCGCGCCGGTGATGATCGGTGTCGCGCTGCTCATCCACGACGCCGCGAGCGCTCGCTACGGCCTCGCCATCGCCAGGGCCACCGAGCAGGTCCGTGACCTGCCCGACCCGGCCGAGCAGATCCGGCTCACGCTGCCCAGATACCGCGCGCCGGTCGCGCCCGAGGCGCCGAGCGCTCCACCCGAACAGCGGCACTACGAACCGCCTCCTGTTGTCCCGGCGCCCCCGGAGGAGATCGTCGAGCAGGACGTGGTCGAGGTCGCCGAAATCCAGTTCCTGCCGGAGGTCTCCGACGAGCAGCCCGTGGCCACGGTGAAAGCCGAGAAGAAGCGGCCGCCGGTCGAGGCGCCCCGCAAGCCCGTGCTGCCCGAGTCCATCGAAGATCTCGACGCGATGGCGGCTTTCGACGCGCGCCCCACGTCGCCGGTGCAGGTCAAGGACACCGACGTCATCGTCACCAATGGCGGTGCGCCCGCCGCCAATGGGAAGAAGCTCGCTGCGAACGAGCCCGCACCGGTATCGGCCGCGAAGGCCGAGTCCCGGCCGGCCGCGCGCGTGCCCGCCGAAGACTCCGCGGCGAAGGTGGTCGTCCGGCAGACGCCGCCGGCCAAGCCGCGTACGCCGGTGGCCGAGGCGGAGGTCTCGACGGCCGAGATCCCGGCCGTCACCCGGCAACCGCTGGCGGACGGCAAGAGCGACAGCTCGACGCCGGAGCCGAAGAACGGCAAGGACAGCCCCGCGCCCGACGTCGCGCAAGCGCCGACGGCTCGCCCGCCGGACATCTACGACACCGGTTCGTTCCGCGTCGCCGACATCCTCGAGCAGGAACTCGCCGAACTGCAGGCCGAACGCCGCCGCGCCCGCACCAGCAGGCAGCGTTCCGCCTCCACCGCGGGTCGCGAGTCCTAGCGAGTACGCCCCCCGGTAAGGATGCCCGCCGGCGCACCACGCGCCCGGCGGGCATCGGCGTCTTCCGGTCGGAATACGCTGGGATCGTCAGGATTCCGGGTCGGACAAAGGCGCTGTCTTCGCCCACTCCGCCCACTCGGCGAGGGCGTCGTACAGTCGGACCGCGGCTTCGACCGTGACACGCATCGAGCGGGTCTGCGGGGAGTCGCCGAAGTCCCCGCGGTCTTTGGCGTTCGCGTACTCGCGGTAGATTTCCGCCTTCTCCCGGTAGAACCGGGCTTCCCTGGTGAGGTGCGCCTCCAGTTCGTCGGAGTTCAACAGCCAGAAGAACAACGAGCGCAGGACCGGTTCCAGACGGATGGTGTGGTCCACATCGACGTGCACCAGCCAGCGGCGCAACTCGGCGACGCCGTCGTCGGTGATGCGGTACTCCTTGCGCCGGCGCGGGCCCTCCGCCGCCGCCTCGACCAGTCCTTCTTCCGCGAGCCTGGTCAGCTCCCCGTAGATCTGGGGATGCTTGGCGGGCCAGATCGCGCCGAGCATCTCCTCGAATCGGCGCGTCAGGTCGTAGCCACTGCCGGGCTGGTCGGCGAGAAGTCCGAGTAACCCGTGACGCAGTGACATCGACGCTCCCTATTCCGTGATCAGTGGCCCGGCTGGAGCGTACCTCTGTCGTTCTGCCGTAGTTCACCGTCTTGACTGTTCCAACATGTACATTTATACATGTTGCAAGGAACATGTGGTTGCCTACTTATGGAGGCTGATATGACGACTCAGGGTTCGAAGGCGGTGCTGATCACCGGTGCGGGCGGCGGAATCGGTTCCGCCACCGTCGAGGCATTCGCCGCGCGGGGCTACCGCGTCTACGCCGGAGTGCGGACGCTGCGAAACGCCCCCCGGTTCGGGCACGCGAACGTCGTGCCGGTGGAACTCGATGTGACCGACAGCGCGGGCGTTCGCCATGCGCTCGACGCGGTCGCGGCCGACCGTGGCCCAGCCGGATTGCAGGTGCTGGTGAACAACGCGGGCGTCATCGTGCAGGGGCCGCTGGAGCTGGTCCCCGACGCGGAACTGCACCGGCAGTTCGACATCAACGTCTACGGCCCGCACCGGGTCCTGGTGGCCGCACTTCCGCTGTTGCGGGCTGGCGGCGGCCGGGTGATCAACATCAGCGCGGCGAGCGCTCGCACCGCGATGCCGTACCTGGGACCGATCTCGGCGAGCAAGGCCGCGCTCGAATCGTTGTCCCACGCGGCACGCGTCGAGCTCGCGCCCTGGGGCATCCCGGTCTCTGTGGTGGAGCCGGGCGCGCTCGAGACGACGATCTTCGCCAAGGCCGAATCGGCTGCGCGCGAAGCACTCTTGCTGGCCGACGCCGACCGTGTCGAGCTCTACCGCGCACAATTGGCCGCCGTCGAAAAGGCGCTGGCGGAACAGAAGACACGGCCGGTCGGCACGGTGGTCGACGCGATCGTGCGGGCAGCCGAGGCCAGGCGGCCCAAAGACTGCTACGTCGCGAGTTCGGACGCACGCATGCTGCGGATGCTCGCGTATCTGCCTTTCCGCCTGCGCGATCGGGTGATCGCCGGTGCATTGGGCTTGGGCAAATCCGACGTAGCGGCCGGAGCGGCGCGATGAGCCGGATCGTGTTCGCCGGAGCCACGTCCGGGCTGGGACGGCAAGCGGCACTGCGGCTGGCGAAGGACGGCCACGACCTCGTGCTGGTCGGCCGCGACGCGGACAAAGGCGCGCGGCTGGCTCGCGAGACCGGTGGCCGGTTCGTGCGCGCCGATCTGGCGGTCTCGACGGGTATCGACCACGTCGCGGAGCAGGTCGCCGAGCGGTTCGACGGCGTGGACATCTTGATCAACAACGCCGGTGTCATGACGCCCGAACGTCGCGTGACCGGCGAGGGAATCGAGCTGAATCTCGCCGTCCATCATCTCGCGCCGTTCTCCCTGACCGGACGACTGCTGCCGTTGCTGTGTCGCGGCGGCGGCCGGGTGGTCAACGTCAATTCCGAAGGCCACCGGCAGTCGATGTTCCGCGCGGGCCCGGTGCGCATCGACTTCGACGACTTGCCGAGCGAGCGGAACTTCGACCCGTTCGTGACCTACAGCCGTACCAAGTTGGCCAACCTGTTGTTCACCTACGAACTGCGTCGCAGGTACCCGCAATTGACTGTGGCCGCATTGCATCCCGGCTTCGTGCGCACCGACCTCGGCCGAGAATTCCCACGGGCGCGGGTGGCGATGCTGCACCTGACGGCATTGTCCGCGCGGCAAGGCGCCGCGCCGGTCGTCCACCTGGCGACGACGCGGGATCTGGTGAACGGGGCCTATTACAACCGCTTCACCGAGACGCGCAGCTCGGACGCGTCCTACGACCGGGATACCGCGCTGCGGCTGTGGGAGGTGACCGAACGGCTGCGTGGCCCGTTCGCCGCCCCGGTTCGGGATCCCTCGCTCGACTGCTGAGAGCGGATCTGCCGAGGGCAGCAGGGGAACGGTCCGGCGCCACGCGTGCGGCACCGTGGAGCCATGGCTCACGATGACAAGACTCCGATGTTCAGCTGGCGGGCACGCGAGCAACTGCTCAGTCGCCGCATCGTCGTGCTCGACGGCGCGCTCGACGACGACAACGGGACGCTGCTGATGACCCAGCTGCTCACGCTCGCCGCCGAGGATCCCGAGGCGGGTATCTCACTGTGGATCCATTCGCCGGGCGGATCGGTCCCCTCGATGCTCGCCATCCGCGACGTCATGCGGCTGGTGCCGTGCGAAGTCTCCACGCTCGCGCTCGGATTGGCTTGCAGCGCGGGACAATTTCTCTTGTCGTCGGGCACCAAGGGTAAACGTTTCGCGCTGCCGCACGCCCGGGTGCTGATGCACCAGGGATCGGCGGGCATCGGCGGCACGGCCGTCGACGTCGAGGTCCAGGCCGACGATCTGCGCTACACCGTGGACACCGTGCTCGGGATCATCGCCGAGGACACCGGCCAGCCGTTCGATCGGATCTACGAGGATTCGCTGCACGACCGATGGTTCACGGCCGCGCAGGCCAAGGAGTACGGCTTCATCGACCACATCGTCGACTCGTTCGGGCAGGTCGTCCCGCAACGCCAGCGAATCGGGATCTCGGCATGATCGGTCAGCCCCGGAGGCGGCAGCGCAGCGTGACCACGGAGGGGCCCGATCATGCCGGAAGCGGGCACAGCATGATCGGTCAGCCCCGGAGGCGGCAGCGCGGCGTGACCACGGAGGGGCCCGATCATGCCGGAAAGGACACAGCATGAGCACCTACACCATCCCGAATGTGATCGCGCAGCATCCGCGTGGCGGGGAGCGGATCACCGACATCTACTCCCACCTGCTCGCCGAGCGCATCGTCTACCTCGGCACGCCGATCGACTCCGGGGTCGCCAACGCGCTCATCGCGCAGCTGCTGCACCTGGAATCGGAGAGCCCGGAGCAGGAGATCAACCTCTACATCAACTGCGAGGGCGGCGATCTGTCCTCCATGCTCGCCGTGTACGACACCATGCAGCACATTCGTTCGCCCATACAGACCACCTGCGTCGGCCAGGCGATCGCGGTCGGCGCGGTGCTGCTTGCGGGCGGCGAGCCGGGCCGTCGCGCCATGCTCCCGCACGCCAGGGTGGTGCTGCACCAACCCGCCGCACGTGGACAGGGCGCGATTCCCGACCTGATCCTGCAGGCCGACGAGCTGGTGCGGTTGCGGGCGGAGATCGAGTCGATCCTGTCCCGGCACACCGGGCAGTCGGTGGAGCGACTTCGGCACGACACCGACCGCGACCGGGTCTTCACCGCGTCGGCCGCGATCGAGTACGGCCTGGTCGACCAGGTTCTGGGACGGCGCGACTGATCAGGCCGCCAGCGCCATCAGCGTGGGCCCGGTGCCGGAACGCGGCGCCGACCGCGGCAGGAGGGCGATCCTGCGGCGCGCGCGGAGTTCGTCCGCCACCTGGCCGGTGAGCTCACCCAGCGTGGTGGCGAGCGATCCGGCCAGGGCGGCGATCATCTCGCTCGACGGCTCCTTGCGTCCCCGCTCGACCTCCGACAGATACTGCGGGGAGATACCCGCCCGCCGGGCCGTCTCGACCAGCGTCTCGCCGCGGTCCTGCCGCAGGGTGCGCAACTGTTCGCCGAGCACCTCGCGCCACAAGGGTTCCGGCGGCGTTCGCGAGTCCGGTTGAGGGGTGCGGTCATCGCGTCCACCGGGAATCGAGTGCAGTCTCGGGTGCTCGCTCATGAGCAGAGCGTACGGTTCCGGGCCGCCGGAGTGCCCGGCATTACGCTCAGGGCGGACGAGCGGCGGGTCTTCGCGAATTCGGCGTGGTCGTCGCGGTAATCGGCGCGGAGGCGAGCATGATGGGAAACCGTGCCCGAGAACTCGAAAGTCCCCGATCTGAAACCGCGCAGCCGTGACGTCACCGACGGGCTGGAGAAGACCGCCGCTCGCGGGATGTTGCGCGCGGTCGGCATGGGCGACGACGACTGGGAGAAGCCGCAGATCGGCGTGGCCTCCTCGTGGAACGAGATCACGCCCTGCAATCTGTCTCTGGAGCGACTCGCCCGGGGCTGCAAGGACGGCGTCTTCTCCGGCGGCGGCTTCCCCATGCAGTTCGGCACCATCTCGGTGTCCGACGGCATCTCCATGGGACACGAGGGGATGCACTTCTCCCTGGTCTCACGTGAGGTGATCGCCGACTCCGTCGAGACGGTGATGCAGGCCGAGCGGCTCGACGGTTCGGTGCTGCTGGCCGGCTGTGACAAATCGCTGCCCGGGATGCTGATGGCCGCGGCCCGGCTGAACCTGGCGAGCGTGTTCCTGTACGCGGGGTCGATCCTGCCCGGCATCGCGAAGCTCTCCGACGGCAGCGAGCGCGAAGTGACGATCATCGACGCCTTCGAAGCGGTCGGCGCCTGCGCCCGAGGGTTGATGAGCCGTGACGACGTCGCCGCGATCGAGCGGGCGATCTGTCCCGGCGAAGGCGCATGCGGCGGCATGTACACCGCCAACACCATGGCCAGCGCGGCCGAGGCGCTGGGCATGTCGCTGCCCGGCAGCGCGGCGCCGCCCGCGACCGACCGGCGCCGCGACGGTTACGCCCGCCGCAGCGGCGAGGCCGTGGTCGAGTTGATCCGCCAGGGCATCACCCCGTCGGACATTCTCACCAAACCCGCTTTCGAGAACGCGATCGCGGTCGTCATGGCGTTCGGCGGCTCCACCAATGCCGTGCTGCACCTATTGGCCATCGCGCACGAGGCGAATGTCGACCTGTCGCTGGACGACTTCGCGCGCATCGGTCGCCGTGTGCCGCACCTGGCGGACGTCAAGCCCTTCGGCAACCACGTGATGACCGATGTGGACCGGATCGGCGGCGTGCCGGTCATGATGAAAGCCTTGCTCGATGCCGGGTTGCTGCACGGCGACTGCCTGACCGTGACGGGTCGGACGGTGGCGGAGAACCTGGCCGACATCACCCCGCCGGACCCCGACGGCAAGGTGATCCGCGCGATGGCCGCGCCGATCCATCCGACCGGTGGCATCACCATCCTCTCCGGTTCTCTCGCGCCGGATGGCGCCGTGGTCAAGTCGGCGGGTTTCGACTCCGACGTGTTCACCGGCACGGCACGGGTTTTCGATCGGGAACGGGCCGCGATGGACGCCCTCGAAGACGGCACGATCGCGGCCGGCGACGTGGTCGTCATCCGGTACGAGGGGCCGAAGGGCGGTCCCGGGATGCGCGAGATGCTGGCCATCACCGCGGCCATCAAAGGCGCGGGCCTGGGCAAGGACGTGTTGCTGCTCACCGACGGGCGGTTCTCCGGCGGCACCACGGGCCTGTGCGTCGGGCACGTCGCGCCGGAAGCCGTCGACGGCGGCCCGATCGCCTTCGTGCGTGACGGCGACCCCATTCGGCTCGATGTCGCCGAGGGCACGCTCGACCTGCTGGTCGATGCCGACGAACTCGCCCGCCGCCGCGCCGGCTGGGAACCGTTGCCGCCCCGCTACACCCGCGGCGTCCTGGCCAAGTACACGAAGCTGGTGGGCTCGGCTTCGATCGGTGCCGTCTGCGGCTGACGGATGCTCGATGCCGCGCACGACAGGGCCGAGTATCGAGGCCGCGCAGGCTGAGAACCGTTGCCGCCGATTGCATCGCAATGTCGTATCGAAGTACGCGGAGCTGGTGGCCCGGGCTCGATCAGGGCTGTGCGGCTGAGGAATTCGGTGCAGCGCAAGGCATCCGGTCTAGTACTGCGACCGCGCCTAGCTCTGTGAACTGGTTGTACGGCTCGACGGCTCGCCGCCAGTCGAGCTACGGAGGAGGGGATGGGTCGGGCCCGCGCGGGGGAATCTCCCACCGCGCGGGCCGCTTTGCGTGACCGCGCTGATCCCTAACCGGCGGCGGCTCGGGCGATCAGCTCACCGACTGCGTCGGGAGCGGACACCGAGACCGCGTGCGAGGCCGAGACCTCGACGATTTCGGCGCTCGCGCGTTCGGCCATGAACCGCTGCGCCTCCACCGGAATGTTCTTGTCCTCGCCGGTGACCAGCGCGAACGACCGGATGTCCTGCCAAGCGGTGGCCGTCGCGGGCTGTTGCAACGCGTCGAGGGCGACCGGTCGCTGGGTCGCGGCCATCAGCTCGGCCGTGGCGGCGGGCACGTCGGCGGCGAACTGCCGGTGGAATTCCGCCTGCCGGATGTAGAGCTCGGTACCGGTGCCCCCGTCGGGAAGCGGATAGGACGCGGCCCGGGTAGTGGGCCCGAGCGTCGATCCGGGGAACTTGTCGGTCAATTGCAGTGCGCTCTCGCCTACATCCGGAATGAACGCGGCGATATAGACGAGCGCTTCGACGTCGCTCCGTCCGGCGGCGGCCACCGTGATGACGCTTCCGCCGTAGGAATGGCCGACCAGAACGCTCGGCCCTTCCACGGAATCGAGTACCGACGCGACATAGGCCGCGTCACTGTCCAGACCGCGCAGTGGATTAGCGGCCGCGATCACGGGATGTCCCTGTGCGCGCAGCCGTTCGATGACCCCGTTCCAGCTGGACGAGTCGGCGAACGCGCCGTGGACCAGCACGATGGTCGGCGTGGAAGGACTGACGGGCTCGGTGCTCACAAGTGTGGTTCCTTCGAATCGGGTGGTCGGGGACCGGTCAGTCGGTGTACAGCGCGGACCGCAACGTCGCGACGGCCTGCGCCACCGCGGCTTTGGCGGCATGGGTGTCGTGCAGCGAGTTGACCATCACGAAGTCGTGGACGATCCCGCCGTAGCGCACCTGGGTGACCGGCACGCCCGCGGCGCGCAACTTGCCCGCGAAGGCCTCGCCCTCGTCGCGCAGCACGTCGGCTTCGGCGGTGATGACCAGCGCGGGCGGCAGCCCGGCCAGTTGCTCGGTGGTCGCCCGCAGCGGTGAGACGGTGATCTGCGCGCGCTCGTCGGCGCTGGTGGTGTACTGATCCCAGAACCACTTCATGCCCTCGCGGGTGAGGAAGTAGCCCTCGGCGAACTGCTGGTAGGAGCCGGTGTCGAAGTTGGCGTCGGTGACCGGGTAGAACAGCACCTGCTGAACGAAGGAGACGTCGCCGCGCTCCTTGGCCATCAGGGTCAGCGCGATGGCCATGTTGCCACCGACCGAGTCACCCGCGATCGCGATCCGGGACG
Organism: Nocardia sichangensis; assembly: GCF_047200615.1. Classification (NCBI taxonomy): domain Bacteria; kingdom Bacillati; phylum Actinomycetota; class Actinomycetes; order Mycobacteriales; family Nocardiaceae; genus Nocardia; species Nocardia sichangensis. The sequence continues at coordinate 100,612 of NZ_JBJZOK010000012.1, read as the reverse complement.
AGTCGAGGCCCTTCGTCGCGCCCTCCGCGGTAACCCACTGCGCCACCCGGTAGGACTGCTCGTTGGCCACGGGATACCGCACATCGGGCGACCGGTCGTATTCGGGGAAGACCACGGCGGCGTGCGTGCCGACGGCCAGGTCGCGAACCAGGCGGTCGTGGGTGTGCGCGTCGCCGAAAACCCATCCCGCGCCGTGGGTGTAGATGATCACCGGCAGCGTTTCGGTGACGCCCTGCGGCTTGACGATCCGAACCCGCACCGAGCCCGTCGGGCCGCCCTCGACCGTGATCCACTCCTCGTCGACCTCGGGCTTGAAGATCGGCGCGTCCTGCACGGAGTCCACCGCCTTGCGCCCCTCCTCGGGCGGGAGCTGGTAGAGGAACGGCGGCTGCGAGGTCGCGTCGACGAACTCCTGCGCCGCCGGTTCGAGCGAGATGCCCAGCGGGTTACCTGACATGATCGTGCCTCTCGTAGAAGTGGTGGAAACTGCGGTTATTCAGGCGGATTGATCGATCGCGCCGGTGATGACAGCCACGACTTCGTCAGGGTGGGTCTGCATCACCAGGTGTGGTCCGTCGATCTCGACCACCGCGCGCATTCCGGCTCGCTGGTAGCCGAATCGTTCGACGTCGGGGTTGATGGTGCGGTCGGCGCCGGACACGATGCCCCAGGCCGGTTTCGTCTTCCACGCGGCCGCCGAGGCGGGCTCGGTGAACGCGAACGCCGACAGCGGCCGCTGCGAGACCGCGAGGACCGCGGCCTTCGCCGGGTCCAGGCCCGCGGCGAAGACATCGGGGAAGGCGTCGATGGCGACCGAGACGTCCGTGCCGGGCTCGTCACCCTCGATCGGGTACGGCGCGTAGACGAGGTTGGCCGCCAGATCGGAATCCGGGAATCCGCCCTGTAATTGCCCGAGGCTCTCGCCTTCTTCCAGGGCGTAACCGGACACGTAGACCAAGCCCACCACGTTGTCGGCGACGCCTGCCACGGTGATGACGGCGCCGCCGTAGGAGTGGCCGGCCAGCAGGACGGGGCCGTCGATCCGTTCCACGAACGACTTGATGTAGGCCGCGTCCGCCGACAGGCTGCGGTTGAACACCGGGGGAACCACGACGCGATGGCCCTGGTCGAGCAGCCGTGCGGTGACGGGGGACCAGCTCGAGGCGTCGGCGAAGGCGCCGTGCACCAGAACGATGGTCGGACTTGCCGGGGCGGACATCGGTTTCCTTTCTCCAGCGCTCGGTGAGCGGCGCTGTGGCCGACTCAGTCTCGGCCGTAGGCCCCGCCGCGCGCCCCTCCCCACGGGCCACAAAAGCCTCCGTTCAGGACACGGCCTGCTCCAGCGCCGGATCGATCCGGGCGGTCGACCGGAAACGCTGCTGGTACTTGCGCGGGGAAATGCCAACGCGTGCCACGAAGGCCCTGCGCAACGCCTCGCTGGTGCCGTACCCCGCGGCCATGGCGGTCTCCGTCACGCTGTATCCGGCGTGCAGCATGTCCCTGGCCGTGCCGAAGCGGATGAACGCGACGTATTCCGCGGGCGAGCGTTCCAGTTCCGCGCGGAACAGCCGGGTCAGATGCCGGACGCTGACCCGTGCGTGGGCGGCCAGCGTCTGCACCGTATGCGGATAAGCGGGGTCCGCGCAGATCAGATCCACCACCCCGCGCACCAGCGGGCTGCGCGGCGCCGGTCCGGTGAGCGACGCGGAGAACTGTGACTGACCGCCCGCGCGCTGCATGTAGACCACCAGCGCCTGCGCGACGCGCCGCGCGACGTCGGCGCCGTGGTCCTCTTCGACCAGCGCCAGGGCGAGATCGACGCCCGCGGCGACCCCGGCCGAGCTGTACAGATTGCCGTCCCGCACGAAGATCGCGTCCGGGTCCACCTCGATCGACGGATAGCGTCGCGCGAGCTCGGTCGCGAATTTCCAGTGCGTCGTCGCGCGGCGCCCGTCGAACAGGCCCAGATCGGCCAGGACGAACGCACCGCTGCAAATGGACGCCAGCCTGCGGGTGTTGCAGGAAAGATGCCGCGCGGCCGCCAAGACCTCCGGTGTCATGAACTTCCCTGGTGGCAGCTCGCTGCCCGGAATCACCACGGTGTCGAAACGACCCGCGTCGGCCGCCGCACAGCTCACCTCCACCCGCGCGCCGATCGAGGTCTGCGCGTCCTTGCCGTCAGCCGAGACCAGCACCACCTCGTACCCCGCCACCGACTGATTGGCCTCGACGAACACCTCGGCGGGCCCGACGAAGTCGAGCATCTTCACGCCGTCGAAGACCAGGATGCCCACCCGTTTGCTGGGCGAGGCGGCGAATTTGTTGGACATGTCACCATTATTGTGGAGGCACGGCTCCAGAACAAGCGATGTGCCGCAGTTCGCACGCCGATTGGTACGGTGAGCACATGGGACGGCCGCGACGATTCGACGAGTCGAACCTGCTCGACGCCGCGACCGAGTTGTTCTGGTCGAAGGGTTTCGACAGCACTTCGGTGGAAGACGTCTCGCTCGCGACCGGCGTCGGGAACGGGAGCATCTACGCCGCCTACGGCAGCAAGCGCGGACTGTTCCTGGCCGCGTTCGAACGCTATTGCGAGGGCCGTGCGCGTCTGGTGCGCGATGCCATCGGTTCGGCGGGCGGTTCGGCGCGCTCCGCGGTGCGCGCGCTGTATCAAGCGATCATCGAAGACTGCGCGGCGCAACCGGATCGGCGCGGTTGCCTGATGATCAACAGCATCGCGCAGCTCGGCACTCGGATCCCCGAAGTCGCCACCATCGGCAGCCGCACCACCACCGAGATGGAGCGGGGCGTCGCCGACCGGCTGCGGCCCGCGATGCACGACGCGGGAGACGACGACGAAGCCACGCTCTCGGCGGTCAGCGCCGCTGTCGTGGTGGTCGCCCAGGGCCTGATCCAGCTCAGCCGTCAGGGATTTCCAGCACAGCGGCTGCACGAGATCGCCGATGTGTCGAGCGCGGCCTTACCGCGGGAATGGGCCGATCAGCTCGTGCACTGACCCGGGACGTCGATCGCCGTGCGTTCAGGGCAGTGTGCCCGCCGCGCGCCCGTTGGTGACGCGCAGGAGGTCGAGCTTCCCCGCGTCCTCGCTGCCGCCTGCCGCCGTGTAGGTGACCATGCGGAGGTCGGCGCCCGGGACGACGAGGACGTCGCAGTCGAGGGTGATGTCGCCGAGCTCGGGATGCCGGACCGTCTTCCGGTCGCTGGTGTGCTGCGACGCTGTCGCCGTCGTCCACAGCTGGGCGAATGCGGCGGAGGTGTCGCGCAATTCCCGCACGAGACGATCGAGTCCCGCGTCGGCGGGATAGCGGGACACCGCGTCCCTGAGATCGGCCACGATCGACGCCGCGAAGGCGCCGTGCCCGCGGTCGGACCGGAACGGACGCATCGAGGCGCGGGCCGCGCCGGTGCCGAAAACCGCACGGGCGAGGTTGCGCTCGCCGACCGGGACCAGCGCGGGGTCACCATGCAGCCCGCTCCACATGCCGTTCCACCACAGCAGCGTCCAGTCGGCGCCGAACACCCCGATCGGGACGTCGCCGAGGCGGGCGGTGAGCCGTTGGATGCCCGGCGGGACATGCGTGCCGATCGTCCCGTCCCGCGGGGGCAGCAATCCGGCTGCGCGATACAGCTCGTCGCGCTCGGTCCTGGACAGTTGCAGGGCCCGCGCGAGGGCGCCGACCACCTGCGCGGAGGGGTTACGCGCGCGACCCTGCTCCAAGCGCAAGACGTAGTCGACCGAGAGTCCGGCCAGCTGCGCGAGCTCCTCACGGCGCAATCCCGGAGCACGACGGCCGCCGGTCACCGGGAACCCGGCGTCGGCGGGCGCGAGACGATCCCGCCAGGCGTGCAGGAGCGCGCCGAAATCGGAGCGAGCGGAAGCCATGCGCTCATTCTCGCCGCCGCGCGCCGCATCAGCCTGGGTACTGTCAGTCCTGGTGACGAGCGCGGCACTGGCTGCCGAGGGCCGCGGCGGCGACCATCGAGGCGACCGACGGGCTGTCATCAAGTGAAGGAGCCGCTATGCCCTCGACCATCGTGATGACCGGGGCGAGTCGCGGGATCGGCCGCGTCGCCGCGGAGCGCATCGTGCACGCGGCGCCGCAGGCGCATCTCGTCGTCGCCGCACGCGGGTCCACCGGTGCGCGACTCGCGGCCGAACTCGGCGCGGGCGGGCACCGGGTCTCGCACGTCCCGGTGGACCTCGATTCGCTGGACAGCGTGCGATCGGCCGCGGACGAGATCCGCAGCAGGCTCGACCTGGGCGAGCTGCCGCCGCTGCACGGTTTCGTGGGCAATGCGGGAATCCAGTACACGAACGCGCTCACCGAAGGGCCGGACGGATTCGAGTCCACCTTCACCGTCAACGTGCTCGCCAACCACCTGTTCATCCGCCTGCTCGAGGATCGCTTCCGCACTCCGTCGCGCATCGTGATCACCGTGAGCGACACTCACTTCGGCGACTTCCGGCACAACTTGGGCATGGTGCCAGGCCCGGTCTGGCGGTCCGCGGACGTCCTCGCCCGCCCCGGCGCGTTCTCCGAGCCGGGCACCACCGCCGCCGGGCGCACCGCGTACTCGACGAGCAAACTCGCCGCCATCCACCTCCTGCACGAGTACGCCCGCCGCCTGCCGGACGGCATCGATGCCATCGGCTTCAACCCGGGCTTCGTCCCCGGCACCGACCTCGCTCGCAACGCGGGTCGGGTCTCCCGGTTCGCGATGCGCCGCGTCCTGCCGGTATTGACCCGCACGCCGTTCGCGACCAGCCGCGCTGCCGCCGGGCGCCATCTCGCGGACGTCGTCCTCGGCGCCACCGCCGCGCCGACCGGCTCCTACGTCGACCGCGACCGGGTCGCCCGCTCGTCGGAGGAGTCGTACGATCCGCCGCGCGAAGCCGAACTCTGGGACGCTGTCGAGCGGCTCATCGCGCCTTATGCGGCCTGAGCCGGCGCAACTGTCCCTCCTGATCGGCAGAACCGGCCGGGTGATCGGAGAGAACTCGACGCAGGTCTTCGGAGCCGGGTAGGTCGAACCGCTCCGGATCACCGAGCGTCTCTCCGCGAGTCACCTCACAGGTAGGGGAAGCAATCGATATCGCGGTGCGTCAGGCAGGGTTGCTCGACGGGCCGCAGCCAGCGGGCGGGGACTCGCAGCGGTTCGACCTCGGGCAGGCGCACGGGCCGATCCTCGCCGTCGAACAAGGTCCCGCGCACCCGGAACACACCCATCGGCAGTCCGAGCGCGTCGGCTTGCTCGCTGGTCAGCATCACCGCGATGCGGGAGTTCGCGGTGATCCGCAGCCCTTCGACGGTGGTCGGCTCGCTGGTGTGGTCGATGTCGGTGACGGTGAGCCGGAACCGGCCGCCGCGCAGCCACGACCACGCCCACGTGAGCGAACCCGGCTGGTCGCAGTCGGGGTAGCGACTGCGTGGCAAGCGCTGCGGGACCAACACCATATAGGTGCACCCGACCTCGATATCGCGGGTCCGCATACCTTTCAGGGTGGCCGCAGCACCGGCTCATCGCAAGGAAACCAGCAAATCAGCGCTACACCGGGGCGGACCCGAAGGCGTAGGCGCAACCGGCCGCCGAAACCGCGCCGGAGTCGGGTATGAAAGCCGCCGCGCGGGGTAGGCGGCAGGTGTGCGACTGGGTGTGCTGGACATCGGTTCGAATTCCGCGCAGTTTCTGGTGGTGGACGCCTCTCGCGGGGCGCCTCCGTTGCCCCTGCGCGCGCTGAAGGAGCCGGTGCTGCTCGGCGAAGACATCGACGCGGCCGGGGTGATCACCGCGGACGGGGCGCAGCGGGTCGCCGACGCCGTCGAGCGGGTGCTGTCCGAGGCCACGCGCTACGACGTCGACAGCTTCTACGCGTTCGTCACCGCGGCGATCCGCGACGCGCCGAACCAGCAGGCGGTGCTGGACAAGATCGAGGCCGCCAGCGGCATCCGGCCCCAGTTCCTCAGCGGCGTGCAGGAGGCGCGACTGACGTATCTGGCCGTTCGCCACTGGTTCGGCTGGTGTGCTGGCACGCTGCTCATGCTCGACATCGGCGGCGGCTCCATGGAGATCGCACTCGGCCGCGACGCCGAGCCGAGCCTCGCGCTGTCGCTGCCGCTCGGCGCGGGCAGGCTCACACGGGCGTTCTTCGCCCAGGACCCACCGCGCCGGTCGGAGCTCGAGCTGATGCGCAGGCACATCCGCGACTGCCTCGGACAGGTGCGCGACCGCTTGCTGTGGGAAGGCACCCCACGACACGTGATCGGCAGCTCGAAGACGTTCAAACAGCTCGCTCGCCTCTCGGGAGCCGCACCGCAACGCCACGGACTCTTCGTCGCGCGCACCTTGCGGCGGGGCCAAGTGCATGGCAGCGTCCGCAAGCTGGCCGCCATGCCTGCCGAGAAGCGGGCGGCCCTGCGCGGGGTCTCACCGGCACGCGCGAGTCAGATCCTGGCCGGAGCGATGGTGGCGGACGCGACCATGGCGGCACTGGACATCGACTGCCTGGAAGTGAGCCCGTGGGCCTTGCGAGAAGGGGTCGTCCTGGAACACATCTCCACGCGCGTCGACAGTGACCGGACGCTGCCGTTGCACGCGCTCGAGCTGCCGCGGCACGGCCCGGAGTCCCCGGTCAGCGTGCTCCCGCGACGGGTGTGATCAGGGGGATCAGCGGTTGCCGAACACTTTGCCGCCGAATCGTCCGAATGCGGCATTCATCAGTGGCGAGCGGGTGACCGTCACTTTGAGGCGGTTCAGAATGGGGGCGATGGGGCGGGGGTCGACGTCGCGAAGCGCCTCGGTGAGCAGGCGGACGGGTTCGGCGCAGGAGTCGTAGCGGTCACCGGGGGCTTTCGCGAGTGCCCGGTGCAGGATCGCGTCGACCTCGGGCGGGATCCAGCGGTGCTGCGCGGAGAGCGCCGGGGGAGGCTCCTGCAGCTGCGCTTCGGCGGTGGCCATGAGGTTCACGCGAGAGAACGGCGTGTGGCCGGTGAGCAGCTCGACGGCGGAACAGGCCAACGCGTACTGGTCGGTGGCCGGTGACACCGTCTCCGCCCGCAGCAGTTCCGGCGCGGCATACGGCACCGATACGACGACGAACCCGTTGGTGGCCAAAGGCGGTTCCGGCCGATCCAGCCACCGCGCCGAATCGAAATCCGAGATCTTCACCGTCGACTCGTCCGTCCCGACCAGCACGTTCGCCGGTTTCACGTCGAGATGGACCACTCCGTTGGCGTGCGCGAAATCCAATCCCGCCGCGACGTGCGTCAGTACGTGGAGCACCCGCCGCAGGTCCGGGTACCGATGCGGTGAACGCACCAATGTCGAACCCGTCGCGCCCGCCACGTACTCGTGTGCCGACCACAGCCTGCCGTCGGTTTCCCCGTGCGTGTACATCCGCACGATGTCGGGGTGTCGCAACGCCGACAAGATGTCGAACTCGTGCACGAATCGGGCGCGCGCCTCGGGTGACCGACTGTCCTCGGGCCCCAAGATCTTCAAGGACACCGGGCGTGACCACTCCGGATCCTCGGCCAGGTACACGTGGCTGCTGCCACCGTGTCCCAGCGGGGCCCGCACGACGAAGCCCGCGAACTGGTCACCTGGTTCTAGCAGCACCGCCTCACCATAGTGCGACGCCCCCAGCCGCACGCCCGTGTTTGCCTTCGGTGTGCCCAACGGCACTGCGCCCGCGCGGTGAGCGCGATGATGCCCGCCGACGCGCAGCCTGCGGGACGCGAGACTGCTCCCGCCGGCCCGAAGGTCGTGGCACGACACATCAGGCCGACGGGCAGCACGGCGGTGGGTCAGACGAGGGTGATCTTGAGGGTGTAACCGGCCGCCGAGCCGTCGGCGGAGGTGACGAGGATCTGGTAGTCGTTGCCGTCGGCGACGAGATCGGCGTGCGGTGCCTCGTTGGCGACCTGCGGCCCGATCAGCGGGGCCACCGAGACGCGGGCATTGCCCGCGACGTCGAAGCTCAGGCGCTGCCCCGGCGCGGTGGCGATGGAGTAGCTGTCGGCCTTGCCCTGCCCGACGTTGCCGCTGATCTCGGCGCTGTTCTGGCCGGGAGCGATCTGCAGGCGTTGCACGACGCCGGGAACCGAAGGAATACCGGGCGCGGCCTGGGCGGTCGCTGCCCCTCCGGCCGCGGTGAAGCTGACGACGGCGAGCACCGCGGGCACGGTACCCACCAACGAACGAATCAGTCGAGAAGCGGTCATGGGCACCATCTTTCCTCAGCGCGTGTGCGAGATCTCATGCGGCTGCGGTAAACCGATGGCTACGCCCGGGGATCGCGCGTGGTCACCGCACAGACGAAGGCGCCCCAGTGACCGATCACGGATGGAAACACCGGTAATGGACGGGAGATGTCGGTGCCTCATGCCACACTGGCGGTGTAGTCACCTGGCCAGAGGAGAACGAATTGGCCGACATTGATGACCGCCCCGTGGTGCGACTGGTCGCGCATTGCCGTCGCTGTCACGGTTGGCTGCTGTCGCCACAATCGGTCGCACAAGGAATCGGCCCGACCTGTGCGATCCGTGAACGCGCGGAGCTGCGCGCCCAATCTACCCGAGAGCTCACTCTTTTCGACGTCGCGGCGTAGCCGGGGTTCGGTGCGTTGTCCGGCCGACCCGAAGATGCTGACCGGGCCGTCCCGCATCGAGTCCATAGCCGAGCTGTGGCATGGGGAGCGAGACGGCCCGGCGGGCCGATGCGTTCAGGTCGTCGCGATCAGAATCTGTTCCGATTCGGCCGGTCGCAGCCCGTCGGTCCGGTCGGCGAAGTAGCGGCCGGTCAGCTCCGCGGCGGAGACGTGCCGGGTGGCGGCGAATCCCGCGTCTTCGGCCAGCCGCACCATTTCCTCGGGACGGAAGAAACTGATGAACGGCGTGCCGGATCGGCGGGCGCCCTCCTCGGCGAATCCGCGCATGACCTGTTCATCGGCGTCGACGAGTTCGAGCGGCAGCAGGAAGGTCGTGACCAGAGCGGAGCCCGGCGCGAGCGCCGAAAGTTGCCGCAGAGTAGCGATATTCGCCTCGCGGGTCAGGTACATCGACACACCGGTGGAGGCGACTAGCGCCGGACGAGCGGGGTCGAAACCGGCCTCGAGGAGCCGCTGCCACCACGCGTCCACCTCGAAATCGACCGGAACCAGCCGCAACCACGGCGGGATGTCGAAGCCGAGTTCGCTGAGGCGCTGCCGTTTCCATGCCTGCGGTCCGGGTTGATCGACCTCGAAGACGGTGAACCGTGCGGCCAGCTCCGGTCTGCGCTGGGCGAAGGTGTCCAGTCCCGCGCCGAGTACCACGTACTGATCCACGCCGCGCTCGGCCTGCTCGGCCAGCAGATCCTCTACGAAACGCGCCCGCGACACGATGCCCGCGCGCATCGGCGCGGTGGACCGCGGATCCATGTCCGGGCGGTCCCGCCAGCCGTCCTCGGGCGCGGCCAGGCGTAGGCCGACGCGGTCGTCGAACACGTGCGGTGCCTGGTCGTGCAGCGCGTGCACGGCTCGCCACAGCGCTACCCGGACCGCGGTGCTGTCCGGCGCGATCGTCTCGGGTGTCATCGGCTCACTCCTCTCCCGGGGCCTGCAGGCTCCATACCCGCCCGTCCGGGTCGTGGACGGTCATCTCCCTCGTCCCGTAATGGGTCGGCTCGAAGTCGGTGCGGATCTCGACACCGTCACCCGGACGTACCTCTGGGCTCGCCACCTTCAGCACCAACCGGGTGCTCGTCTGCTGTGTCGGCGGCACCTCGGCCACGAAGACGTAAGCTCCCTCGCCGTTGCGGAACTGGCCGGAGTTGTGATCGGTCTCGAAGTCGACCGTGAAGCCCAGCCCTTGCAGGAATTTCGCCATCCGGCCCCAGTTGTGGGTCTCCAGGAACACGGCCTCGATGCCATCGGTGGTCATTGTCGATCCTCTCCTTCGTCGTCGAGGTAGGCGCGCAGCGCGGCGGTGACCAGCGCCGACAACGACATCTCCGACTCGATCGCCCGATACTTGACCTGCTTGATCAGCTCGATCGGCAGGTAGACGTTGAACTGCTTCACTTCCTCGGCCACGAGGCAATGCTAGCAAACTAGCATGCTAAGGGACAGGGTTCCAGCATCGACCGTCGATCGGGTCATCGAACCCGAGTTCGAGCACGACGCCGGTCGCTGTGGTTAAGATGAGCGACGCTCATTTTCCGTGGACGGGCGGGAGGAAGTCATGCCGCCGAAGGCTGTCGGTCAACGTCGTCGCCCCGCGCAGGCGCGGGCCAAAGCGACCAGGGAGCACATCCTGGACACAGCGGCGCGGCTGTTCGGTGAGCGCGGTATCGCCAATACCTCCACGAACAAGATCGCGGCGGAAGCGGGCGTGAGCATCGGCACGGTCTACCGGTACTTCGCCGATCGCGGTGTCCTGGTCGAAGAACTGCTCGAGCGGTTGCTCGAAACGGTGGAGCGGCGTTTCACCCAGCGCGTCTTCGACTTGTCGGGAAAAACGATGCATCAGGTCGCCGCCGACATCCTGGGCGTGATCACCGAAGAGCTGGTGGCCAATGCGAAGTTGGTGCGCGCGCTCGTCGCAGGCGTGCAGTTCTACAGCAGTGGCATTCCCGAGTTCGAACCGCGGCTGCGCCTGCTGGTGAAAGTGATGCTGATCCAAGTGCTCGGTCCGGGCGACGATCACGAGTACGACGTGATGACCTTCGTCGTGATCAATACCGGTTTCGCGGCTGTTTTGCGCGCGTCCGCCCTGGAGGTCGACGACCCCGCGCGCGCGGAGGCGATCGACATGACAGCGCGGATGATCGGCGCCTGGGCCGAAGCCGAGGCGGCGGCGCGCGCCGCCGTTTGAGCAGCTGTGGCGCTCTGCGCAAAAAAGTGAGCACCTGACCATGTATGTGGTGCGCATGAGCTTCCCAAATCGGGCTTTCCTTCATGATCTTTGCTGGTCAGAGCTTATTTTTCCGTTACTTCCCCAGTCGCCGGAAGCGGAGTAGCAGCTGAGTCGGCCTGCGGTTTACCGTTTTTCCACGGACCGAACGGCAGATAGTGCCGCGGACACCGCGAGGTAGTCACGGTCGCCGATCGAGCGCGAACCCGACGCTCCCTCGGTTCCACGGCGACAAGGAGGTCACCAGTGACGATCGAGAGCATCGCCCACGTCGAATCGAACAACGCGCGGCGCGTCACGCCGCATACACCGAAAACCCACCGGGCCGCCGCGAAGGTCGTCGCGCACCTCATCGATTCCGCCGCGTTGCCCGGGGGCACGGCCGAGGCGGAAGCCGCTGCCGTGGTTCGGATGTGCTTGGAGTGGGCCGTCCAGCGATTGAACGGGCAGGAATCGACCGGACGAACCGACATTCTGCAGACAGCGGCGGCGGGATGGGCCAGGAAGGGGATCCCGATCGACGGCATCCTCCATGCGATCCACGCCGGGTTCAAATTCGGATTGGGCATGCTGTTCGCCGACGAAGACGGCCGCGCCGACCTCATCGCGGGCGCCGCCGTCACGCTCGAGCTCTTGAACCTGATCACCGCGACGGTCAGTAAAGCGTATGTGCGAGAGTGCAAAGCCGTGGCGGCCGAGGACCACGCCGCGACGCACACCTTGACTTCGGCGCTGCTCGGCGGGCACGCGTCCTCGATGATGGCTCGCGAATGCGGAATACCGGTCGCCGACGAGTATTTCGTGCTCGCGGTCGCGGTGCCCGCGCATCCCGACGAAAGCCTTCCCCAGCTCGACAGCCGAGTCGTCGCCCGGCGTAAGCTGCGCCGCCTGCAGTCCGGCCTCGCCGACCTGTTCGACGGCCGGGCGCTGTCGCTGCTGTCGGTCGACGGAGGAACGATCCTCATTCCCACCACCCAGCTCAACGCCCTCGATCTCGACAGCGTGGTCGACAAGCTGTCCGCGGCGGCGCGCGTGCCGGTCACCGCCACCGTCGTGACCGCCGGTCCCCGGCAGGTCTCCGTCGCCGCTGCCCAAGCCCATGAGTTGCTCGACACCGTAGAGCAACTCGGACGCGAACCCGGGTTGTACAGATTCACCGAACTGGCGCTGCAATATCAGCTCACCCGGCCCGGCATCGGCCGCGATGTACTCGGCACCCGGGTCGCGCCGCTGATGGAACATCCGGACCTGTTGGAGACGCTGCGGATCCACATCGACAACGACCTCAACCGCCAGCGCACAGCGCGGCAACTCCATGTGCATCCGAACACCGTCGATTACCGGCTGCGCCGAATCGCGCAGCTCACCGGACTCGATCCCGCCGACGCCAGGGGACTGTGGTACCTGCGTTCAGCGCTGATCGTCTGGACCGACGACGGCACCCGGCGGCTCCCCGCCGATGCCAGGCGAATGGCCGACTCGCGGTAGTCCGCAGGCCGCCTCGCCCCCTCGACAATCCGCGATGGAGGTGCGAAGAATATCCGGACGCGCGACGCACGCGCGGATGCTCATGGAGGTGCGTGCCGTGGCCGATCGAGTGCCCGGAGGACGTCTGGTCAGGAGCGGTCGGTTGGGCAGACTGGCCACAGGCCAAGCCGTGCGTGGGGTCGGAGCCCGGTTGTCGATGATCGGCCGGACCGAAGAGGCCCGGCGCGTACTCGCCGAACGTTCCACACTCGCGACCGCGCAGCAGGTTGTCACGGTGCTCGGCAGCATGAAAGGCGCGGCGATGAAGCTGGGCCAGATGCTGTCGGTCCTGGATGTCGACCTCGTTCCGGAATCGCATCGCGAGCTCTTTCGGACCAAGCTGGCCGAACTCCGCGATCAGGCGCCGGCCGTGCCGTTCGCGGAGATGCTGAAAGTCATCGAGGACGATCTCGGGCCGCCTGCGCGCGTATTCGCCGACTTCGACGAGACACCGATCGCCGCGGCATCGATCGGCCAGGTCTATCGGGCACGACTGCACGACGGGCGCACCGTCGCGGTCAAGGTGCAATATCCCGGTGTCGATCGAGCCGTCCACGCGGACATGCGCAATCTCGAGATGCTCAGCAAGCTGTGGAAGTCCATGTTGCCCAGCGCCGCCGACAATGCCGTGCTGGACGAGATCTCGCGCAATATCGGTAACGAACTCGACTATCCGCGGGAAGCCAGGACCCAGCATCGGGTCGCGATGCGTTATCGGGGGCATCCTTTCATCACGGTGCCCGACAGTATCGAAGAGTACTGCGCGCGAAGAGTTCTCGTAACCGAGTTCGTCGAAGGCGGCACTTTTCAGCAGATCCGGACGCTGCCCGACACCGAGCGTGACCGGCTCGGTGAGTTGATCTACCGCTTCTATATCAGTTCGCTGTTCTGCGACAACGAATTCTGCGGTGATCCGCATCCGGGAAATATTCTATTGGCGGCCGACGGCAGGCTCGCGTTCGTCGATTTCGGACTCTACGACCGGATGGACCCCCTGCATGTCGACTTCGAACGCGCATGTCTGCGTGCGGCCGGGGAGCACCGCGCCCGAGACCTCTACGAGGCCTGGGTCGGGCGCGGCATCATCGACCCGGATGTGGGGGTCACTGCCGAGGAATGCTTGGAATACGTATGGGCCGCGACGGGATGGCATTTGCTCGACGAGCGAATAACGATCACCCCCGAGGTCGCGACCGGTGCGGTGATTCTGGCTGTCGACCCTCGTGCCGCCCAGTTCAAAGGCATGCGGCAGCAGTTGCTTCCGCCCGAGCATGTGTTCTCGCGACGCGCGGATCTGTTCACCTTCGCTGTGCTCGGTCAGTTGCGGGCCACCAACAATTGGCATCGGCTCGCGCGTGAGTGGCTCTATCACGAGGACCCCGTCACCGAGATCGGGCAGGCCATCGCGAAATGGCGGGCCGGCTTGTGACGCCGTTCGGGTTTCCGGACCCCGCAATCCACTGATGCGCTGAATCCGGTGACCGACTCCGACGCCTTGCGTTTCGGATTTCGGTCCGGAAATGGGACTGCGTGACCGCGGTATCTCGTCGGCGGCCTATGCCATGTGGTCGATCTCGGTTTCTCTCGTTCTGTGGCCGCTCATATAGGTAGCCGCAACTTCGCAGTGAGCCGCCCAGAATCCGTTGCTGACCAGCATCTTTCGCCGAATTCCGTCCTATCGTTGCTGCCGTTCGACATTGCGAGGCGCGCCTGCCGGCAAGGACAACCATGCCGAAATACGGAAAGGCATTCGATGAGATCAAGCGTCAGTCGGCGAATATTGCGCACCGCCGTATTCACCGTAACCGCGACCATGACGATGGGGTTGAGCGTGCTGACCGTGCACGCGGCCCCGGAGACGGGTCCGACGGAGCAGCAGTTGGCCGATTACATCGCGGCGGGCCGTAAGGCAGCGCCGGTTGCGGATTCGGGGAGCGCGGGGTCGGGGTCGGCGTGTACGTCGGGGAGTGGTGCGGGTTCCGGGAATGGATCCGGTGACTGCTACGGGGGTTCGGGAAGTAGTTCCGGGTCGTCGGGTGGCTATGCCAGTGACACCGTGGGATTCGGTCCGCCGATGACGTCGTGGTTGGCGGCGTTCGGGTACGGATTGACTCATCCGGATGTAGCGCCGCCGGGAGCGAACGACTGGAACTGCAAGCCGACGGCGGAGCATCCGCGTCCGGTGGTGTTGGTGCACGGGACGTGGATGAACGCCTACAACGGATTCGCGTTCATGGGGCAGCCGATCAAGGATGCGGGGTTCTGCACGTTCACGTTCAACTATGGACGGTCGAATCTGTTGGAGGGCGGCGGTCTGGGGTCGGTGTTGCCGGGGGTGATGGGCACCGGTTACATCCAGGATTCGGCCAAGCAGTTGGCGGTCTTCGTGGATCGCGTGCTGGCGGCGACGGGGGCCTCGGAGGTGGATCTCGTGGCGCATTCCCAGGGTGGGTCGATGTCGAACTGGTACACGAAGTTCGAAGGCGGCGCGGCGAAGGTGAAGAACTTGGTCACTTTCGGTGCGACGCATCACGGGACGAGTCTCGACGGGATCGGCGCGCTGGGGCGGGCGATCAACAACTTCGGAATCGACGTGCTGGGTTTCATCGAGATTTTCGTGGGGCATGCGGGAATTCAGCAGACGATCGGTTCCGACTTCGTCAACAAGCTGAACGAGCACGGTGACACGATCGCGGGGGTGGACTACACCGTGGTCGGTACCCGGTATGACGAGATCACCAATCCGTATGACCTGACGTTCCTGAAGGCGGCGCCGGGGGTGTCGGTGCAGAACATCACGTTGCAGGACGGGTGTGAGCAGGATGTGTCGGATCATCTGACGATGATGTATTCGCCGCGAGCGTTGTCGATCGCGTTGCGGGCATTGGACCCGGTGGGTCATCCGAATCTGGAGTGCACGTTCAACCCGTGGCTGCTGGGCGGGGGAGGCTCGCTGTAATCACCGAATTCTCGAGCGTGCGCCGTAGGCGGCGGTTCTAGTGGACTCCGACGCCGCGTTCCGGCGCACATTCGCCGCGAAGTCTCGGTCATCGACGCGTTGCCCCGATCGGTGATCCACACCGCGGCGAGTGCCCATCGAGCGACCTGGATCCTCGCTCGATGGGCACACCCATGCGGTCAGTGAGCATGTCCGGCGAGCACCGGCCGACCGACCGGCTCAGACCGCCGCCTCCCAGGCGAACCCGTCCGGGTCCACGAAAGGGCCGATATTGCCGCGGATGGCGATCCGGTGCGACCCGGTGCCTTCGGGTGCGATGCCGGCGTCCTTGGCAGCGGCACGGCGCCCGTAGAGCGCCAGTTTGACCGACGCGGCCGGGGTGGCGAACTCCACGTACTTGCTGCCGAAGCTCTTCGCCACAGCCAGGCCGTGGTCGATGTAGAACTGCTTGGTCGCCTTGACGTCGTCGACCCCGAGGAGCACGACGAAATCATCGACTTCCCGGGTGGCCGGGCCGGTGTCCTTCTTCGATGACGTCGCCACCTTCCAGAGCGCGCCGTCCGGCGCCTGGACGACACCGCCGTAGCCCCAGAAGCTCTTCTTGACGGGCTTGAGCGTCGTCGCACCTGCGTCGACAGCGGTACCGACGAGGCTGTCGACGGTGCTCGGCTGAGACACCACCAGCGACAGCACATAGCCGCGGAAACCGCTGGTCGGAGCGTCGGAGGCGCGGAAGCGCAACTTGCCGCCGAGTCCGAACGCGGCGGCGTAGAAAGCCTCGGCAGCGCCCGGATCGGGCACCTCGAGCACGACGGAATCGATTGCGGCCTGATCAGTGGTGAGGTTCATGGCACCAACGCTAGGCGGCGCGCGGCGAGCGCCGCTTCTCGATTCCTGACCGGTCGGTTCCGGCGGCCCGAGATCCCGCCCGAGACCGTCCGGCGGATGTGCCACAGCTACCTGGCGGCCGCGGTGATCAGCCGCTGAATCCCTCGTCGGACCCGAGGCGGCCGTCGGGGGCGCAAGGCGCGCCTGGTCGCCAGCTGCGGCGGGGCGCAGGGATCGGCTTGCTCACGTACGCCATGGGTGTTTACTGAAGGAGCGGTTCGGTTCGCCCACCCTTCGATGGCGGTTCGAGGTGCGTATGCCGGTATGGCGGATTCGCGAGTTTCGTGACGCTGATCTGGATCAGGCGATCCAGATCTGGGAGCAGAGCCGTATGGACACCGCGGGTGAGCCGGTGTTCGCGTTGGCGGAGGTGCTTGCGTCCGCGCGGGCGGGGCAGCCGGCGGTGGTGGCCGAGGTCGGCGAAGAGATGGTGGGTATGGCCGTCGCGCAGGTCCAAGGTGAGCGGGCGTGGGTGTTGCTGGTGGCGCTCGGTGCGCAGTGGCGGCGGCGCGGTATCGGCAGTGCGTTGCTGACCGAACTGGAGAGGCGGCTGCGGGCGGATGGGGTGCGGCGGATCTGCACGCTCGTTCCCGAGGGCGCCACCGGGTCGGTCGCGTTCGAGAATTCCGGCTATCTGCGCAGGACGGGTTTGGTCTTCTACGAGCTGGTCGAACCGTTGGCGCCCGCGCAGTCCAGTCTGCTGAGCGAGCTGGGCGGTCGGCTGTTGCCACCGGGGTTGTGGGAGTCGATGGCGGGCATGGACCGAGAGAAAGAGGTCATCGAGCGGCGGATCGTGTTGCCGTTGGCGCGCCCGGATGTCGCGGAACGTTATCGGGTCAGGCCACCCAAGAGCGTGATCTTGTTCGGACCGCCGGGTACCGGGAAGACCAGTTTCGCGAAAGCGGTCGCTTCACGGCTGGGTTGGCCGTTCGTGGAGTTGTTCCCGTCTCGGCTGGCCGCGACGGCCAGCGGTGGTCTCGCGGCCTCGCTGCGTGAGGTGTTCGCGGATTTGAGCGACCTCGATGAACTGCTGTTGTTCATCGATGAGGTCGAGGAGATCGCCGGTGCGCGCGAGGGGACGGCGACCAGCCCGGCGCACGGGGTGACGAACGAGTTGCTGAAGCTGATCCCGGTTTTCCGGGAGGACTACAGCCGGTTGCTGATCTGCGCGACCAACTCGGTCCGGTCTCTGGATTCGGCATTCCTGCGGCCGGGCCGCTTCGACTACGTGATACCGGTCGGCCCGCCCGACGAGCCTGCCCGCAAGGCGATCTGGCGGCGCTACCTGGGTCCGGCAGCCGAGACCATCGATCTCGCACGCCTGGTCCGCGCGACAGTCCACTTCACTCCCGCGGACATCGAGTTCGCCGCGCGTGCCGGTGCGCAGTCGGCGTTCGAACGCGCGGTCCGCGAGGAAACGAGCGAACCCGCCGACCTCGAGGACTATCTGGCCGCCGTCGCCAACACTCGCCTGACGCTGACACCGGAAATCCTGACAGCGTTCGAGCAGGACCAGGCCAACTACACCCGACTATGAGATTCGGCCACATTTGAGGCGTGCTTGCGGAGATTCAGGACTCGATACCGAGGAGTGGGCCGCAGCCTGTGGTGGACGCCTTCGCCGATCACTTCTCCGAGGCCCGCCGAAGGGAGTGCGACTCCATCAACAGTTCATAAGATCTGCGGCGGTCGCTCGGGTCGTACAGGTCGGTCTTGATCAACAACTCGTCGGCACCGGTGGCATCGACCAGCGCTTGCAACTGCGGTAGCACCGTGGCGGCGCACCCGACGAACACACCGGTCAGCTTGTCATCGGTGTTCCGAATATCCATATACCCGTGTGCTTCAGCGGTTTGCGGGCTGGGCAGTTGTATCGGTCGGCCCTGCCGTCGCCGGGCGACCTTCATTCTCAGCGATCCGGCCAGCCACTGGGCTTGCTCGTCGCTGTCGGCGACGATAACCGCCACACTGATGACGATGCGCGGAGCCGGGCACAGCGATGACGGCTGGAACGTTTGCAAGTAGCTTCGGACCGCATCAATCGTGCTCGAGGGTTTCAGATGGTGGGCGGCGGCGAACGGGAGCGCGAGGCTCCCAGCGATCCGGGCGGTATGGTCGCCGCTGCCGAGCATCCAGATTTCAGGCCTATTGCCCACGGCAGGCACAGCCGCCACGCGGCCACCGGCTCTATCCACCTCGAACAGCGCGAGCAGCGCTCGAACCTGATCTTCGAACGTTTCGGCCGGGCGGTCGTGCTCGCTGCGTACGAGGTCGGTGATCTCGCGAGGTCCGCCGAGCGCTCGTCCGAGTCCGAGATCGATTCGCCCCGGGTGAAAAGCCTCCAAGGTGCCGAACTGTTCGGCGACCACGATCGGAGCGTGATTCGGCAACATCACCCCGCCGGCGCCGACCCGAATCCGCCGCGTCACCGAGGCCACGCGTTCGACAACGACTGCCGGTGCCGCGCAGGCCACACCCGCCATCCCGTGGTGCTCGGGCACCCAGTACCGGTAGTAGCCGAGATCGTCGACGAGCTGTGCCAGCTCAACGCTATTGCGCAGCGCCATCCTCGCGTTCGATCCCTGCGTGACAGGAGCCGTGTCCAGAACCGAGATACGAACCTCACGACGGTGTTCGACCATTCAGAGCACCTTTCCGCAGCGATATCCCGCGCTTGCTCAGCTCCCGCCGGCCGTTGAGCATCCGTCGTGCTCGATGCCGCGACGGTATCCGCGCTGACGCTGTGGATATCGTCGCACTGCCTCGTGCAGTCGCACCGGGCCGCAGCGTCCGCTCCCACGAATGCGGGTTCTCGGAGAGGCCAGCGCTCGCGGTAGTTCCTCCCGGTCAGGAACCCCGAACTCGCGTATGGAATCGCGGTCGGGGTTCCGTCGCGGGCTCTCGACAGTTCACCCGATAGGGGCGGCGACGAGTGTGCGGAGGGTCATCGGCTCGGCGAGCACGAGTTCGAGCACCTGCTCCACATGTCGGAAGTGCGCTGTCGTGAAGTGGTCGGCGAGAGACTGAGCGCTGGTCCACTCCTCGACGATCACCATCCGGCCGACGTGGTTCGGGTCGAGGTAGGGCCGGTAGGCCAGGCAGCCTGGCTCCTCCAGCGAAGGCTCGATCATCGCTTCCAGCGCGGTGCGAAGCCGATCCTCCTGTCCTGGCGCGGCCAGGCACTCGGCGATGACGGTGAGCGACATGTGATCTCCTGTGCGGTAGAGGTTCTCACGGCTGAGTGGGACCGGCGCCCGCGCCGGAGGCGGTGATCGCCGCGGCGATCTCGGCCAGGTCCGACGGCGTCAACGCCACCGAGTCCGCGCCGATCCAGCCGTCGACCTGGTCGGACTTGCGCGCACCGACGATGGCTCCGGTGATACCGGGCCAGGCAAGCACCCAGGCGATGGCCACCTCGGCGACGGTCACGCCGTGTCGTGCGGCGATGGGGCGCAGCGCGTCCGCCAACTGGAGGTTGGCGGTCAGGCCGGTGGTGAAGTCGTGGTGGGCGGTCCGCCAGTCCTCTGCGGGCAGACCGGCCACACGCTCGGCGGAAAAGGCCCCGGTCAGCAGGCCGGACTGCAACGGCGAGTAGACGATCACGCCGGTTTCGTGTGCGTGTGCCCAAGCGATCTCGGCGGCGGACGACCGGTTGATCGCCGAGAACGGCGGCTGGATGACGTCGACGTGAGCGATCCGCTCGGCGGCCTCGAGCAGGTCGGGCGTGTGGTTGGACAATCCGATCGCCCGAACCTTGCCCTCGGCCTTCAGGTCGGCCATGACCTGCCAGTACTCCTCCAAGGGGGTAGCGTTGGGCGACACCGCCCCGAAGCCGCCGCCGGCGTACTCCAGCGATTCGCCGGTGTCGGGATAATGCACCTGGTACAGGTCGATGTGGTCGACCCCCAGCCGCCGCAGGGAGTCTTCGACCTCGCGGCGCACGCTCGCGGGTTTCATGATCCGCCGAGGCGCGGCCGACGGGTTCTCCGGGTCCCAGACCAGGCCGACCTTGGTGAAGATGTACGGGCGGTCGGCCTGCGGCAGGCCGGAGATGGCCTTGCCGACCAGTTCCTCCGAATGGCCCAGGCCGTACACGGCGGCGGTATCGATCCAGTTGACGCCCGCGTCGAGCGCGTGGCGGATCGCGGCGACCGATTCGGCGTCGTCCGTGGCGCCCCAGCTGAAGGTCCAGCCCGATCCTGAAACGGCCCACGAACCGAAGCCGAGCCGGGTGATGTCCATACCGGTGGTGCCGAGGGGGACGGCGGTCAGGGTGGTCATTGCGCAGTGCTCTTTTCTTGTCGGCGTTCGTTTTCGGTGCCTCCAACCTTGGCGGCCGCGTCCCGGGCTACCCAGTGCCAGCTGGAGCCTGGGCACCGCATGACCAGGCTCGCGTCCGGCAGGCGCGGGGATACTGGCCGCATGCCATTGGACAGACGGGCGGAACTAGGCGAATTCCTGCGCTCCCGGCGGGCCCGCTTGCGGCCCGAGGAACTCGGCCTGCCGGACTACGGCGGTCGCCGCCGCGTTCCCGGGCTGCGCCGGGAGGAACTCGCGCAGCTCGCCGGGGTGAGCGTCGACCACTACGTGCGGCTGGAACAGGGGCGCACCCTGCACTTTTCCGAAGCGGTACTGGATGCGGTCGCCCGGGCGCTGCGCCTGAACGATGTCGAGCGGCAACACCTCTACCGGCTCGCACGACCTTGGTCGGAAGGCGACCGCGCGGATGCGCCGCAGCGGGTCCGGCCGGGGTTGCGGCGGCTGCTGGACTCGGCCGCCGACGTGCCCGCGTACATCGTCGGCCGCAACACCGATGTCCTGGCCTGGAACCGACTCGCCGCCGCGCTGATCACGGACTTCGGCGCACTGCCACCCGCACAGCGGAACCTGGCCCGCCTCGTCTTCCTGGACGAAGGCATGCGCAGCCTCTACGCCGACTGGCCGGAGAAGACCCGCGACGTGGCCGCCTACCTCCGACTCGACGCCGGGCGGCACCCGGACGACCCGGAAACGGCGGCGTTGCTCGACGAGCTTGCCGCGAGCAGCGCGGAATTCCGGAAAGCGTGGGCAGAGCACCAGATCAAGGACAAGACCCACGGCCGGTACGTCTACCGGCACCCGGTGGTCGGCGAACTGGACCTCGGCTTCGAAACCCTGCGCTTCCCGGACGATCCGGACCAAGCGCTGATCGCGCACACCGTCGAAGACGGGTCGGCCTCGCAAACCGCCTTGCGGTTACTGGCGAGCTGGGCTGAGGAAACGCGGCCGGTGAGTTGAGACCACTCTTGCCATCGCGAGTTCCCCTCGTCGAGCAGCGCGCCACCACCGCCGTCCGGAGTCGATGGCACGCCGGATCTTGCGCACAGTGGGTATCTGTGTGAGCAGGTGTTGCTGATATCGCCACGGCATTTGTGGCCCGTGCCGAGCCGCCATCGCATAGGCGAGTTGCACGGGGCTGCGGTCGAGATACCGGTCAGCGTGTTCGAACCAGATCATGCTGGTGCGGGCGGCCGCCTGGATCGGGCGTAGCGCAGCGCGGCGCTGCGCATCGTAGTTCTCCAGCGCGTCGGTGAGCTCGGCATGCTCGTACAGGTTCTGTGCGAGCACGACGGCGTCGACAATTGCCAACCGGGTGCCGGAACCGATGGTGAAGTGCGTCGTGTGCGCTGCGTCGCCGAGCAGCACCACGTTGTCGTGATACCAGATCTTGTTGGTCACCTCGAGAAAGCGGCTCCACCTCGCCGCTTCGCCTCGTGTGGTGCTGAGCAAGGAGTGATCGTCGAGAGTGCGCGCGAATATGTTCTCCAAAACGCGCAAGTTCTCCAGATTGTCCTGGGAATCGAATCCCAGTCCACGCCAAGTCTGCGGTTGGCACTCGACGATGCAGGTGCTGACTTTCCCGGCAATCGACGGGTAGGCATGGAACCAGATCCATCCGGCCGAGGTGTGTTCGAAGGCGAAGGTGAATCGGGTGAAGACCTTGTCCGTACCGAGCCAGACATATCGATTCTCGCCGAGTGTGACGGACGTGCCGAAACGATCGTCAACCAGCCGCCGTACCCGGCTGTTCGCGCCGTCGGAGGCGACGATGAGATCGGTGTCGCCGAAGCCGGACAGATCGTGCACCTCTCGCCCATGCCGGACATCGACGCCCAGGTCGCTCGCCCGCCGGGAAAGTACGTCCAGCAATGCCGCGCGCCCCATGCTGAACCCGTAGCCCCCGAAATACGCGGCTCGGTCGTCACGCACATGAATTTCCTGCTCACGCCATAGGACCGACCCGGCCCGCACCGCCTGGGCGCTGTCGGGGTCATTCCGATACAGAATGTCGAGCAGGTCGTCCCAATACACGACGCCCCAGCCATAGGTGGACCCAGCGGGATCGCGGTCGATCACCGTGATGTCATGAGCCGGGTCGCGCCGCTTCATCGAAATCGCGAAGTACAGTCCGGCCGGCCCGCCACCGACGCACACGATCTTCATTTCGTCACCAGCTCCAGCCCGGTCGGTCGAACTCGGCTTCAGATGAGCCCTGCTCGATGCGACCGAGCCCGGCACGCTGTACGTGTCCGGGCTCGGTCACCGGCGCTAGAAGCTGCCCCAGCCACCCCAGCCGGGGTTCCACCACCCCCAGCCACCGTTACCCCAGCCACCGCCCCAACCCCAACCCCAACCGCCGCGGCCCCAGCCGCCACCGCCCCACCCCCAGCCGCCGCGGCCCCAGCCGCCGCCGCCCCAACCCCAGCCGCCGCCGTGACCCCAACCAGGGCTGTCGACGAGCTGGGTCGCAGACGTGGGCGTCGTTGCGCGGGCGGTAGGCGCTTGCGCCGCGGCTGCGACGACCGGAACTGCGGCAACTGCGGCTATACCGGCGGCGGCCGCTAACCGGGCGAACTTTGTATGTGAATTCTTTCTGTCGAACATGATAGGGCTCCAGGGACAGTCCCGACCTGCCCGAATTGTACGCGTTTTCGCGGAATTGTAGAAGTTTCCGTGTTGCCCAATTTATAATGCTCGCCGCATTCCCTACCGTTTCCTGATCCGAGGATGCCCGCGTGCCCTGTGGAGGGGATGGAATCGTCAGTAAGGCCGGTGTATTCGGTGGCCGGGATCGATGAGGATCTTGCCTTCGATCCGGCCGGCGGCCAGCTGGTCCAGTGCGTCGCCCAGCTCGGCGAGCGCTATCGGGGGTCGGGCGAATTCGTTGCCCAGTTCCGGGGTGGCGGTGAGGATGTCCAATGCCGCCGGAAGGTCGGTGTCGCAGATGTGGGCCAAGGTCGTGTCGAGGGTGATCTCGCGGAAGATCATCGAGTGCAGGTCGAGTGTGGGATGTTGTTTCGGGATGCCGACGGCTTGGACTCGACCGCCGTCGGCGACCATGTCGAGGGCGGCGGCCAGTTGGCCCGGCGCGCCACTGGCTTCGATCACCACATCGGGCTTGCGGCCGCCGAGCGCGTCGCGGACGTCGGCGCTCAGCGCTGAGGAGGGCGGCAGGGTACGGGCGGCGCCGAGCCGTCTGGCGCGTTCGAGGCGGGCGCCGGGGAAGTCGATGACGGTGATGTCGTAGTCGCCGAGATGTTTCAGGCCGGCCAGGACGAACGAGCCGATCGCTCCGGCGCCGATGACCACGACATGGTCGCCGTCGCGTACCCCGGCTCGGCGGGCGGCGTGGATGCCGACGGCCAAGGGCTGCGCGAGTGCGGCGTGGTCGAGGGGGAGGCCGGGCGGCAGTCGGCGCAATGTTCGCACCGGAACGGCGACGTATTCGGCCATGCCACCGTCGAGGTCGAGCCCGAGGGTCTGGTATCGCGCGCACCGGTTGGTGCGGCCTTCGTGGCAGCGTCGGCAGGTGCCGCACCAGATCCCGGCTCCGCTGGCCACGAGTGTGCCGGAGGCGAGGTCTGTTCCGGTGTCGACTTCCACGATCTCGCCGACGAATTCGTGCCCGGGGATGATCGGGCCGAGGTGGCGGCTGTGGGGGTGACGGTGGTGGACGGGAAAGATCTTCGGCCCGGCTGTCCACTCGGCGGCGTCGGTTCCGCAGATGCCCGAGCGCAGCACACGCACCAGCGCTTCGGTCGCACCCGGGGTGGGGATGGCGACGTGTCGCAGACGGATATCGCGGGCGCCGTGGTAGACGGCGGCTTGCATCGTCGATGGCACAGAAGGTCCTCGAGGTCGGGGCGTGTTGCCGGACAGCGCCGTCGGGCCGGTCGTATGACGAGCGGCCCGACGGTGTTTCATACGGTGACGGGTGCGTCGTCGCGAGGGTCGGTCATCGGTCGGATGACGACCGTGTCGTCGGTGGCGCCGGAACGGGGCAGCAGCAGGGCGACGACGGCGGCGAGTCCGAAGAAGCAGGCACACAGGATGAGTCCGCCGCTGAAACCGATGTCGGCGGCCAGTCCGGCCAAGGCGAACGGCGCGAGCGCGGAGATGCCGCGGCCGACGTTGAAGCAGAATCCGGCTCCGGTGGCGCGGGCTCGCGTGGGGAACAGTTCACCGAGGTAGGAGCCGAACAGGCCGAAGAAGGCGGTGAACGCGCCGAACAGCGGTCCCAGCCACAGCAGACTGGTTTGGTGGGTGGTCACCGCGTAGATCGGCAGTGTCAGGGAGACCCCGGCCAGGGTCAGGATGATGGTCCGGTGGCGGCCGATGTGGTCTGCGAGGAACCCGAATCCGTTGTAACCGGCGAACATTCCCAGGTTCAGGATGGTCACGAAGACCGCGACCGAACTCGAGGGCAGGTCGCGTTCGGTCGTGAGGTACGTGGGCAGCCAGGTCGTCGCGCCCCAGTAGCCGAACAGCGCGAGGGCCGCCATCAGGGTGCCGAGCAGGGTCGTGCGGCGCAGGCCGGGGCCGAGGACATCGCGCACGGAGACGACCTCGCCGGTGTCGGCGGCCTTGTGCACCGCCCAACCCGCGGATTCGGTGAAGAAGATCAGGACCACGACGACGGGGAGTGCGACCGCGGCGCCCGCCACGAGGAACATCAGTCGCCAGTCCGGCAGGAACCAGCCGGAGATGGTGGCGGCCATCGCGCCACCGGCGGGGAAGGCGCTGATGACGAAGGCGGCGGCGCGGCCTCTGCTGTGTTCGGGCCAGGTCTCCACGACGTAGGCCGAGACCACGCTCCACACCGCGCCCAGGCCGATGCCGGCGAGGAACCGCAGCAGCAGGACGGTCTCGAAGTTCGGGGCGACGGCGATCACGGCGGTGAAGACACCGAAGGTGACCAGCGACGCGATCAGTGCCTTCTTACGTCCGAAGTTGTCGGCGACGTAACCGCCCAGGACGCTGCTGACGCCGATGCCTATCAAGGTGGCGGTGGCCAGCAGTCCGCCCTGGGTGACCGATAGCCCCATGTCCTTGCGGATGGTTGGCAGGGCCATGGACAGCAGCACTATCTCGAGCGCGTCGAACAGGTAGGCGAGAAAACACCCGCCGAGCACGATCCAACGACTA
Organism: Nocardia sichangensis; assembly: GCF_047200615.1. Classification (NCBI taxonomy): domain Bacteria; kingdom Bacillati; phylum Actinomycetota; class Actinomycetes; order Mycobacteriales; family Nocardiaceae; genus Nocardia; species Nocardia sichangensis. Next base: position 74,857 of record NZ_JBJZOK010000012.1, on the reverse strand, counting down.
CGTCGCATCGCGACACCTCCAAAGTGGCCTGCCGCGGACATGACTGCGCGGCAGGGAAAATCGTGTTCGCAGGGAATGAAGCCCGCCCTGCCGGGCAGATCCGGGATCCGCGTGCGCGGACGGCGCGGTGTGCGGCCCGCGATAGCCGGCTAGGAGCCGTCGTGGGCGGCCAGGACGAGGTCGAAGTCGATGCTCGTCCAGCCGCGTTCGGAACGGGTGCCATCGGGCGTGGGGTCGACGGCATCGTGGCTCACGACGTCGACCACAAGGTTCTGCTTCACCCCGAACACCGCGTCACTGTCCAGGTACGGGTCGCCGGCGACGAAGATGTGGGTGATCAGGGTCCGGTATCCGGGTGCGGTGACCATGAAGTGCAGGTGGGCGGGCCGCATGGGGCCGCGGGCAGTGGCCGCGAGCAGGTCGCCGACCGGGCCGTCGTGCGGGATCGGATAGGGCGCGGGGAGAATCGAGCGGAAACGGTATTCGCCGTCGTGGCCGGACCGCAGCCAACCGCGACCCGCCGAGCGGCCGTCGGGATACTGGACGTCGTAGAAGCCGTCTTCGTCGGCCTCCCACACTTCGATGCGCGCACCCTCGATGGGGACGCCGGTGACCGAGCGCACCTGGCCGGACACATAGCAGGGGATTCCGGCCGCACCGCGGGCGATGTCACCGCCGAGCGGCACTTCAGGGGCTGTGTCGACGAAGAACGGGCCGAAGACTGTGGATTCGGTGGCTCCGGGTTCGCGCGGTTCGTTGATGGCGATGGTCAGCATCGACAGGCCGAGCACGTCGGAGAGCAAGATGAACTCCTGGCGGCGCTGGTCGGTGATGTGCCCGGCGCGGGTCAGGAAGCCGATGGCGACCTCCCACTCGCGTTCGCTGAGCCGCACGTCGCGGGCGAAGGCGTGCAGGTGCTCCACAAGGCTGTGCATGATCTCGCGCAGGCGGGGATCGGGGGTGGCGTCGAAGCTGGCCAGCACCTCCTCGGTGACGGCTTCCTCGCGGTCGGTGGTCAGGGTTCGGTCGATGCTCATGTGGTGTGCCTCGAAGGGTCGGATCCCGACCATGCGGCGTGCAGCAGGGCACGGAGGCCGGCAGGAGTGACCGGAGTGGGGTTGTCGGCGGGTGCGATCGCGAGGATGTCGTCGCCGACCGCGGCAATGTCGAGTTCGGTGACGCCGAGTTCGCATAATCCTTTGGGAATTTCGAGCTTCTCGCCGAGTTCGCGCAACGCGGTCACCGCGTCGGGGCGGGCGAGCGCGTTGGCGATCCGGTCTCCGGCCTGCGGCGCGTTGGGCAGGTTGTAGGCCAGCACGTACGGCAGGACGATGGCGTGTGTCTGCGCGTGGGGCAGATCGAACGCGCCACCCAGGACGTGGCAGATCTTGTGGTGCAGACCGGATCCGGCGACGGCGAACGCCGATCCTGCGAGGTAGGCGCCGAGCAGCAGTTCACCGCGCGCCGCGAGATCCGAGGGCGCGGCGTGGATGGTGGGTAATCCGTTGACCAGATGGCGAATACCGGCTTCGGCGACAGCACTCGAGATCGGGTTGCGCTGCGGCGCCCAGAACGCTTCGACGCAGTGGGCCATCGCGTTGAGACCGCTGGCGACCGAGAGGTCCACCGGGAGCGCAACAGTCAGTTCGGGGTCGTAGATCACCGTGCGGGGCAGGACCCGTTGATCGGTGCCGGTGGTCTTGCGGCCTCGATCGGTCAGCCCCCACACCGGCGTGACTTCCGAGCCCGCGTAGGTGGTGGGCACCGCGAGGATCGGCAGCCCGGTGGTCAGGGCGACGGCCTTGGCGGTTCCGGTGGTCGACCCGCCGCCGACCGACAGCACGAGATCGGCATGTTCGGCGGCGGCGCGGGCGCGTTCGGCGACCTCGGTGGGCACGTGCGGACGCACGTCGGTGAATGTCGCGATCATCCTGTCGGCGAACGGCGCGCACAACCGCGCCCCGATCACACCTTCCTTGCCGGTGCCGATGAGCAGGATCCGTTCCGCGCCGAGACGGTCGATCTCGCCGAGCAGCTGGGTGCGCGCTGCGCCCGCACCGAAGACGACGCGGCCGGGCAACCCGTCGTAGGTGAAACTCGTCATCGGCGTTCACCCGCCGGGATGACGGTGGGCTGGAATGCGAGCAACAGCCATTCGTCGTTCTCGTACACCCAGACCGCGAGTACTCGGTTGGCCAGCGTCTTGCGGACGCCGCCGGCGGTGATCTCGGCGTGCATCTCACCGACGACGATCGCGGTGTCCGCGGCGACGACGACCCGTGTCACCGGGTGGTCGATGCGGTGGTAGCGGTAGTGACCGGTGCGGAGTTTGTCGAGGTAGCTGTCGCGGGTGTCGACCTCGGCGTTGGAATGGGTGTAGACGAGGTCGGGGTGGGCCAGCGCGGCGAAACGGTCGAACTCGCCGGTGAGGACCGCGGCGTAGCGCCGATCCTCGAGCCCCCGGATGGCGGTCTCGATGCTGGCAGCGGTCATGGTTGCGCCGGTCATGGGCGCGCTCCTGTCTGTTCGAGTTCGGCAGCGGTCGTGTGGTTCGGTTTCTCCGCGCGATCGCGCAGGGCGGTGAGTACTCGGGCCATGTCGGCCTCGGCGAGGCCGGCGTCCACGGCTTTGTCGAGGACGGACAGCGCCGCTTCGGAGCCGGGCAGGTCGAGCCCGTGTCGGTGGGCGAGGTCCAGGGCCAGACCGAGGTCTTTGCGGATGAGGGAGACCGGGGCCGCGACGGCGGTGGACTCCGGTGTGAGATACGTCTGGCGTTTGTAGCCGACGTACGGGGCTCCGGCGGCGCTGCCGCTCAGGATGTCGTAGAAGACACCGAGGTCGAGATCGGCGGCCTCGGCGATCAGCAGGCCTTCGGCGACAGCCTGGTTGAGCCCGGCCAGCACCGCGTTGACGGCGAGTTTGGCCGCCGAGCCCGCACCGACCGGGCCCGCGTGGAACTGGGCCGCGGTCATCGCGGCCAGTACCGGGCGGGCACGCTCGAACTGGTCGGCCGACGCGCCGACCATCGTGGTGATGGACGCGGTCTCGGCCATGGAGACGCTGCCCGAGACCGGCGCGTCGATGAGCTGGAGGTGGGGCAGTTCGCCGAGTGCGCGCACGGCTTCGGGGCCGATGGTGCCCATCACGATGTGCAGGTGACCGGGCCGCGCGGCGCGCAGCACTTCGCTCACCACGGTGAAGGTGGAGGGACCGTCTGGCAGCATGCTGATCGACAGCGAGGCGGCGGTGAGGTCCTGCGCGGAGGCGACCGCGGTCGCTCCCTGCGGAGTCAGTCCGGGAACGGGGTCGTAGGCGAGGACGGAGTGGCCCGCCCGGACCAGATGCGTCGCCATCGGATGTCCCATACGGCCCAGGCCGGCGAATCCGATCAGCATGACCGCCTCCCTCGTTCGGACATCGCGTGTCGCGCGAGCGGTGGCACGGCTGCCGTGGGGTGACGCGCTGCGAGGAAAGACATGGGTCTCCTTCGTCATCGGTGACCGGAATGGACGCACTCGTGAGAGTGACGTTCAGTATCATGGAACAAAATTCCACATAGTGTCAAGTAACACCAAACATGATGATTGATAGAAGGTAGCTATTCGATCGGAGGATTTCCGCCATGTCGGACACTGGAAAGGACTTTTCGTCACTACGTAAACTGTTGTGCCGAAGCCAATTAGAGGCTTCAGTGGCCATGTTCGACGCGACTCGGTCCAGGACGGCGCAGACGCGGATGCCTCAGCGGCGATGTTGCCGGACTGTGATGCCAGGCCGAACGCCGATCGCGCTGGCATGCGAACGACCCGCATAGTGTTCACTGTGAATGAATGATCGAGGGCGTCCGGATGAAAGGGTGAGCCGATGGAGGACAGGATCGGATCGGCGTTGCGGCAGGCTCGCCTCGAGCAGAAACTGAGTCTGCGCGGCTTGGCGGCCGCCGCAGGCATCTCGGCCAGCCAGCTCTCCCAGATCGAGACCGGCAAATCCCAGCCCTCGGTGAGCACTCTCTATGCCCTGGTGACCCACCTCGGCGTCTCACTCGACGAGTTGCTGGGGATCGGACAGACGCGCCCGGACGCCGACCGCGCCGCAGAACCCCGCCGCCAGTCCACGGGGGTCGTGCAGCGGGCCGCCGACAATCCGGTGTTGGAGATGGCAAACGGGGTCCGGTGGGAACGGCTGGCGGTCGATCCGCGCGCCGACGTCGACGCACTGCTGGTGACCTATCAGCCGGGTGCGGCCAGTTCCGTCGACCGGACGATGATGCGCCACCAGGGAACCGAGTACGCCTACCTGCTCGCGGGTGAGTTGACGCTGCTGCTCGACTTCGACCGGCATCGTGTCGCCGCAGGCGACTCGCTGTGCTTCGACTCCACCAGGCCGCACATGTACGTCAATCAGGGGGCCGAACCGGCGACGGGAGTGTGGTTCGTCTCCGGTCGCCACAATCCCGGTCCCTCGCGGACCTGGGTCGCCGAACAACTCGGCGAGGCCGGAGCGCAGGCGTCCCCGCGGGTCACCAACGCCGTCGACGTGCTGAGCCTGCTCGGAGCGGTCGGCGCGCCGCCCGGCGAACGCGACACGGAGGTCGCGCCGCACGGGGACGCCTGAGCAACCCTCGCTCAGGCAGGCAAGGGCCTTCTCGGTGGCCGGGATCGGTCCGATGCCCATGGTGGCGGACGGAATTGCCGCCGTCGCCGCGGAGTTCTTGCCGCCCATGGTGATTCGATCGCGGGCGAGGTGGTCGTGCAGAGCCGCGCCTTCGCCTCGGACGCCCCTTCGGATGTCGGTGGCGTAGAACTCGCTGCGGCTCACAGATTCCAGGCCGCCGGCCACGATGGGGTCGCGGTCACCGAAGCGCACGTGCATGCACACGTCGAGCACGGCCTGCGAACTGATCCGCAGTGTCGATCCACCTGTTGACCCGGGCGCGATGACACCGAGGCCTACGTCCAGCGGGCCGATCCGCCCGATCGCGGGCGCCTCCCCGTTCGGGTTGAGCGCAGTCGCCGAATACGCGGACCGTCAGCGGGACACCCCGTGCAGGATGAGCGTGTGCTCGATGCAGCGCGCGATGAATTCGTCGTCGAGCGCACCATCGACCACCAGAAGACGGAAATATATGGGGGCTGAGAGGGTTTCGAGTACTTCGCGGGGATCGACGTCCGACGGCAGCTCGCCGCGGTCGACGGCCCTGCCGATGACGTGCGCGGTTCGGTCGAAGCGGTCGACCCAGAAGCGTCGGCGCGCCTCGGCGACCTCGGGATCGGCCGACAGCGCGATGGTCGTGCCGAGCAGCCGCGCTATGCCGGGTCGCGAGACCAGGTGGGAGATCTGTTCGGCGAGTTGCCGGAGATCGCCGCGCAACGTCCCGGTATCGGGTGCGGGGTTGCCCGCCGCCGCCAATTCGGTGACGGTCTCGGCGATCAGGGCCGTGCGCGTGCCCCATCGCCGGTAGATCGTCGTTTCCGCGACTCCTGCCCTGGCGGCGACATCGCCGATGGTCAGCCCCTCGATCCCGTGTTCGGCTACCTGCTCCAGGGTGGCGGTCAGTACCGCGTCGCGCACGCGCGCCGACCGTCCCCCGGTCCGCTTGCGCGGGGCCGGGGGCGGTGACGATTCGTCGATGCTCGCGTCGCGTCCGCGCTGATCCATGCCCCTGTTCTACTCGATGCGCACCCGACGATGGGCGGACCGGGCCGCGAACGGCTCGGTCAGCGCAGGTAGGCGGTGATCCAGTTGCCGAACTCGCAGGCCAGATGCCACTCGTGTTCGGCGATGTACAGGCCCGGAACGGCCGCCGGAAAGGCCACCGCGAGACGGCTGCGGAAGCCGCCGCCGGGCTCGTCGCGGAACTGGTGCCGCACGCCCCCGACGACAGTGCCATCGGCGAGTGCGGCGGTTCCGGCGACGGCGAGCGGATAGGCCGGGTCAGCGGAAACGGGAACTCCGGTCGAGTCGGCGTAGTCGACGAAGAAGCGGCTGGCCAGGACCGCTCCACCGGTCACCTCGACGACTTCCTGACGTCCGTCCGCCAGGGTGGCGATGATGTAGTGGTCAGGGCACGCGTCGGTCCAGATCGCGCGCGCGTCGGTCGTGCGTGCGAGGCCGAACCATTGGACGAAACCCGCGGCGCTGCCTCGGTCGCTGACGATCTCGGTAGTCGAGATCGCCCATTGCCCGCCCGAGGCGGCGAGCGCGGTCCGCGTGGCCGCCTCGGAGGCGGCGAGTTCGGCGGCGAGCAGTTCCCGCAGTCCGTCCGAGCCGATCAGCGCGCGCGCTTTCGACAGGGCCGATCGCGCGGCGGCGATGTCGTCCACGGCGACGGCGAACCGACCGAGCAGGGAATCGAGCTCACCCCGCAACAGTCCGGCGAAGTCGGTCGACAGTCGCGCCGCCGCCACCGACAGTCGTCGACGCTCCCATTCCACGACCCCGGACGGCTCGACCGGCGCACCGCCGATGAAGGTCCGCAGCCCGGTTCCGAAGGCCGGGGACCCTGGATTCGCCCCCGCCGCGCCGCAGGCCAGGTACATCGCGGTCGCGGCCGCTCCTGCGGTCCGGTTCATGAAGTTTCGCCTGGTCAGCATTGACCGATTCCTCTCGCCTGCCGCCCTGTTCGCGCGCGTCGACGACGTGCTCGAACGGGGATGAAATGTTAATGCAAGATGGACTTGCGTTAAGGTAGCATGGGTGACTCGGGTCACTCTGTCAACAGTTCCGGGACATTAAAGCTAGGAAAGCTTGCGTTTGCGAGGGGGTGGGATTACGTTGACGCTGGTCTGCTCGGCGTTAGCCACCGCGCTTCCCGAGCGGGCGGACGTTGGTTCATCCCCCGCCGACGGGAAGTGGTCGGGACGGAAACGGAGAGGAAGGCGAGGCTCATGGGCGAGTCCATCGCGATTCGGACGTATATCGGCGGCGAGCAAGTCTCGCGGGAACAAGTACGAGCATGGGAAGCCCGCCGGGCCGCGGTGGTGCTGACCAAGCTCGCCCGTCGTCTGGGAGCGCGAGCCTTCGCCGAACTCGCGCCGGGAAAGCGTTTGGACGACCTGCTCGGCGCTCCGCTCGACGCGCAACGATCCGCGTTGACCTCGATGAAGACCCGCCTGGGTCACGCGGGCGTGTACGCCGCCCTCAGGCGTGACCTCGAGATCTCCGAGCGGATGACGCGCACCGGCGTCGCGCTCAGCCGGGGCCGCACCGAGCACGCCGTCACCCGCCTCGAGGTTCCCGGTTACAGCGCCGAACGATTCGCCGCCTGGTTCTCCGACCTCACCGCCACCAACGCCGAGACCGATATGGTCGACGCCTGCCCCGACCACTACCTCCTGCGCGGCCTCCCCGACGGCCGCCAGGAAGTCGTCGAAACCACCGGCGGGTCAATCCTTGCCACCCGATTTCTCGTCGACTACGGCAGAACCGAAGCGCTCACCATCCCCGCCGACCCCCGCTACCCCCAGCAGATCGCGGGCCGGGCCCTGCTCGACGACGGCCTCGTGATCGGCGGTGTACGACACCAATTCCTCGACCGCCGCGGAACGATGGAAGCGCTGCTGACCGTGCAGTTCCCGGCGAGTCTGCCCGCCCGGTTCATCCGCGAGCACCGATGGCACCTGGCGGTGGAATTCGGCAACTGGATCACCGCCGCCGCGCCCACAGCCTGCACGTCGTGAGCCGACTTCGGCTTGACGCCGATCCCTCCGCGGGCACGCAAATTGGAACATGCAGCGCTGCAACGCAGTACTGTCCGCAACTTCGGCGCCCGTGTTGATGTGAGGCGGCCCGGCAACGGAGTCATCGGCGCAGTCTCCCTCCTGTGGCAGACCTGAACAGCCCGACAGCGACGCGATCCGCGGGGAAGATGCCCATCTGGTTCAACACCAGGCGTGCCGCGGCGAGCGTTTCTGCGCTGACTGCCGGTGTGGTCATCGGCGCACCTGCTCGAGCAGTCGCCGGCTGGCCACGCACAACTCATCGAGTGCGGTGAGGGGCAGCAGCCTTCCGGCATCGAGCCGAGTCGGTTCCAGGCGAATGCTCGGCCGCCGGTCGAGGGCGGTGACGGGGTGCTTGTCGAGGATGCGGCCTCAGTCTCCGGGTGTGCAGATTCCGTGGACGACATCGCCGTCGGCGGTACGAACCACGCGGTTCGTGACCTGCGGTCGGTGAACACGTTCCTGCAACGGCGACTGTGGCGGGATGACCGGCGCGATCACGGCTGACCACCACCGCCAGCAAACTTTTCGCAGAAGGCAAATGTGTCGCGATCCGGCACATGTGGCATGGATCGCAGCAGGTCAGAGCGTGTTCAGCTGGTCGACTCCGTGTGCGCGAGTGCGCTCCCACGCGCGGCTCGGGAAGGTGTCACGACTGACGGGATTCTGTGCGCGAGAGGGGACTTGAACCCCTACGTCCGTGGACACCAGAACCTAAATCTGGCGCGTCTGCCAATTTCGCCACTCGCGCTTGATGGTACGACCGTCCAAACTCTACCGGGCCAATCGGTCATCGCGAAGCATTGGGTTGGCGTGGCGTACTCGTCAGTAACCTCACCTGGGATTATAACGATTTGGCAAACCTCAATGTGAGGGGCACTCATGTTTCGTACGTGTTGGTAACCCGATGGACCAGCGTGTTCAAACATGAGGCGGAGTCATGTTTACGACTATTCTGGTACGTACGTACTCAAATACTCTCTAGTAGTGGGCGCGCCCAGGGGCAAACGTGAGGATTTCCTCATGATTCTGTGTCATCCTCGCCCGTATCAGGCCGATCAACCGCGATCACTCGTGAACCGGTAGGGACCGGCGTGTCGCCGAGGCATGTCGCATGGAGAAGGAAGTCGAAGCGTCTTGACGATCAACGAGAGCACCAAGACCGAAGCCGGACAGAGCACGAAGGTGGCTGCCGCCGCCGGGAAGGCCGCGTCGGGCGGGGCGCGGTCGCCGCTGTTGGATCGTCTGCTCGGCGGCGTGTCGTACGCGCTCGCCTTCGGTGGGCAGGGTGCGCAGTGGCTGAGCGAGCTGGAGGAGATCGCGCGCGACAGTGCGCTGGAGCCGGAGCTGACCGCGCTGGTCAACGAGGCGGCGGCGCTGTTGGAGCCGGTCGCGGCGCAGTTGCTGGTGGTTCGTCCGGTCGGCTTCGACCCGATCGGCTGGATGCTGGAGAACGAACTCGCCGACGGTGACGAGGGCGAGATCTCCGCGGCCCCGTCCGACGCTGTACTGCGCTCGGCGGCGGTGTCCATGCCCGGTGTGCTGCTGACCCAGGTGGCGGCCGTGCGGGCGCTGCGGCTGCAAGGCTTGGATCCGGCCGAGCACGCGCCGGTCGCGATCGTCGGGCATTCGCAGGGTCTGCTCGCCGCCGCCGCGGTCGAAGCCGGTGGCGCCCGCGACGCGGAGCTGCTCGCGGTAGCCCAGATGATCGGCGCGGCAGCGGGTTTGGTCGCGCGGCGGCGCGGGCTGATGCCGGTGGGCGAGCGCTCGCCGATGGTCGCGGTGTCCAATGTCGATCCCGAGCAGCTCGGCGCCGTGGTGGCCGAGGTGTGTGACGGATCCGATCCCGCTGCGGCCGTGGTGGTCTCGATCCGCAACGGACGTCGGCGCGCGGTGCTGTCCGGGCCGCCCGCGCAGCTGGAGCGGGTGCGGCAGCGGTGCGCGCAGATCCACGACGAGCAGGCGCGCGAGCGCGACGCGAAGGTGCGCGGCGGCTCGGTGTTCGCTCCGGTCTTCGAGGACGTGGCCGTCGACGTGGCGTTCCACCACCCGGCGCTGGCCGACACCGTCGACCTGGTGAGCAGCTGGGCCGACCAGTGCGGCCTGGACAAGGAGCTGGCGGGCGAGCTGGCGCGGCAGATCCTGGTCGATCCGATCGACTGGGTGGCCGTCGTCGAGGGCGTGATCTCCGCGGGCGCGGAGTGGATCCTTGACCTGGGCCCGGGCGACCTGCTCTCCCGCGTCACGGGGGGCACGCTGAAGGGCACCGGCCTCGGCATCATCGCGGCCGCTACCCGCGCCGGACAGCGCAGCCTGCTCACCCCCGGTGCCGCGCCGGAGCCCGCGGCCCCGTGGTCGGCGTTCGCGCCGCGGCCGGTGCGGCTGCCCAACGGGCGCATCGTGGTCGAGACGGCCTTCACCAAGCTGACCGGGCGCTCGCCGATCCTGCTCGCGGGCATGACTCCGACCACGGTCGACGCGAAGATCGTCGCGGCCGCGGCGAACGCGGGCCACTGGGCGGAGCTGGCCGGCGGCGGGCAGGTGACCGAGCAGATCTTCGCCGACCGGGTGGCCGAGCTGCGGACGCTGCTGCACCCGGGGCGCTCGGTGCAGTTCAACTCCTTGTTCCTCGACCCCTACCTGTGGAAGCTGCAGCTGGGCGGAAAGCGACTGGTGCAGCGGGCCCGCACGGCAGGCGCCCCGTTCGACGGCGTCATCGTGACGGCGGGCATTCCCGAGCTGGAGGAAGCTGTCGCGCTGATCCAGGAACTCACCGAGGTCGGGATCAGCCACGTCGCGTTCAAGCCGGGCACGGTCGCCCAGATCCGGGCCGTGCTGCGCATCGCCGACGAGGTCCCGGACTACCCGGTGATCATGCACATCGAGGGCGGCAAGGCCGGTGGTCACCACTCCTGGGAGGACCTGGACGACCTGCTGCTGGACACCTACTCCGAGCTGCGCAACCGCGCCAACGTCGTGGTGTGCGTCGGCGGTGGCATCGGAACCCCCGAGCGCGCGACGGAGTACCTCACCGGCCAGTGGGCGGTCCGGCACGGCTACCCGGTGATGCCGCTGGACGGCGTGCTGGTCGGTACGGCGGCCATGGCCACGCTGGAAGCCACCACCGCGCCGGAGGTCAAGCAACTGCTCGTGGACACTCCCGGCACGCCCGACTGGGTCGGTGCGGGCACCGCGTCCGGCGGCATGGCCTCGGGCCGCAGCCAGCTGGGCGCCGACATCCACGAGATCGACAACGCCGCGTCGCGCACCGGCCGACTGCTGGACGAGGTCGCGGGCGACGCGGAGGCGGTCGCGGCGCGTCGCGACGAGATCATCGCGGCGCTGAACGCCACCGCCAAGCCGTACTTCGGCGACCTGGCCACCATGACCTACCAGGACTGGCTGGAGCGCTACGTCGAGCTCGCGGTCGGGCTGGACCGGCGCAAGGACTTCGACTGCGGCAGCGACCTGGGCGACGCGATCGCCGAGGCGACGCGTTCGGTGTGGTTGGACATCACCTGGCGGGACCGGTTCGCGGAGATGGTGCGCCGCACCGAATCCCGGCTGCACCCGGCCGACCGCGGCGAGATCCCCACGCTGTTCGCGAGTGACGACGACTTCGAGAACCCGGTCGCGGCGCTGTGCGCCTTGAAGGACGCCTACCCCGCCACGGCGCAGACGCTGCTGCACCCGGCCGACGTCCCGTTCTTCATCGCGTTGTGCAAGACCCCGGGCAAGCCGGTGAACTTCGTGCCCGTCGTGGACGGCGACGTGCGTCGCTGGTGGCGCTCGGATTCACTGTGGCAGGCGCACGATCCGCGCTACTCGGCCGATCAGGTGTGCGTCATCCCCGGCACGGTCGCGGTCGCGGGCATCACCCGGGTCGACGAGCCGGTCGGCGAACTGCTCGACCGCTTCGAACAGGACACGGCGTACTCCCTGGTGCGCGCGGGCGTGGCGCCAACCCCGGTGGACGCGCGTCGCACGGCGGGCGTCACGAGCGGCCCGATCGACGCCGTGCTGGCCGCCCCGGACGTGCAGTGGGCCGGACGCACCGCGATCAGCCCGGTGCACCGGCTCGGTGACCTGTCCGAGTGGGTCGTCGACGGCAAGGGTGCGGTGCATCCGCCCACCGGCGCGACGCTGGTCGAGACCGCAGGCGCCGAGCCGGAGAACGCCTACGTGGAGCTGACCGTCCCGCTGCTGGCTGGCAACGCGGTGCGCATCCGGATCACCGTGCCGACCTCGGTCTACAACGGTGGCGCCCCGGTCGTCACCGAGGCCGACGCCGACGAGGCCATGGCCGCGCTGCTCGCGGTCGCCGCGGGCCAGGATCTGCCCGAGGTCAAGGGCAAGGTCGCCCACGTGAATCTGGCCTGGACGCCGGATCTGATCGCCGATCACGCCGGGGTCACCGGCTCCGGCCTGCCCGCCACGCTGAGCACGCTCGGCCGCACCGTGCCGGACGTGCTGGTCGGCGCGTGCTGGCCCGCCGTGTTCGCGGTGCTCGGCGCGACCCGCACCGCGAAGGGCGAGAGCGTCATCGAGGGCATGCTCGACCTGGTGCACCTGGACCACCAAGTGCACCTCGCCGGTGCGCTGCCCGCCGAGACCAGTGTGCTGGCGGTGCGCGCGGAGGCCGGTGAGACCGTCGACACCGACCTGGGCCGGGTCGTCGAGGTGCACGTGCGGATCACCGCCATGCTGGACAAGCCCGAGACCGGGATGTCGATGCCGGTGCTGGCCACCCTCACCGAGCGGTTCGCGATCCGCGGGCGCAACGGCGCGGGCGAACTGGCCGATCCGCCGCGCGCGGCTGGCACGGTGTCCGACGCGGCCACCGACACCCCGCGCAGGCGTCGCCGCGACGTCACGATCGTGGCTCCGCGCACCATGCACGCCTTCGCCGCCGTCTCCGGCGACCACAACCCGATCCACACCAGCGATGCCGCGGCGAAGCTCGCCGGGCTCGGCAGCCCGATCGTGCACGGCATGTGGCTGTCGGCGGCCGCGCAGCACGTCGTGTCGGCGGTCGATCCCACGAGTTCGGTACCCGCGCGGACGGTGACCGCGTGGACCACCCGGTTCCTCGGCATGGTCCGTCCCGGGGCGCAGATCGATGTGCGCGTCGAGCGGGTAGCGCTCGACGCGGGCAGCGAGGTCGTCGAGGTCTCCTGCCGCACCGAAGGCGAGCTGGTGATGACCGCGACCGGTCGCACCGTGGCGCCGAAGACCGTCTACGCCTTCCCCGGACAGGGCATCCAGCGCAAGGGGATGGGGCTGGACGCCCGCTCCCGGTCGAAGGCGGCCAAGGAGATCTGGGACCGCGCGGACAAGCACACCCGTGCGGCGCTCGGCTTCTCGATTCTCGCCGTGGTGCGCGACAACCCGACCTACCTGAAGGCGCGCGGCGTCGAACACCGCCACCCGGACGGCGTGCTGCACCTGACCCAGTTCACCCAGGTCGCCATGGCGACCCTCGGCGTCGCCCAGGTGGCGGAACTGCGCGAGTCCGGTGCGTTCGTCGAGGGCGCGCTGCTCGCGGGCCACTCGGTGGGCGAGTACAACGCGCTCGCCGCCGTCGCCGGAGTGCTGCCGCTGGAGGCGGTGCTCGAGGTCGTGTTCCAGCGCGGTTCCGCGATGCACGAGCTGGTGCCGCGGGATGCGCAGGGACGCAGCGACTATCGGATGGCTGCGATCCGGCCCTCACAGATCGGATTGCCCGACGCGGAGGTCGTCGGCTTCGTCAAGGAAGTCGGCGATCGGGTCGGGGAGTTCCTCGAGGTGGTCAACCTGAACCTGCGCGGTTCGCAGTACGCGATCGCGGGCACGGTGGCCGGGCTGGACGCGCTGGAGCAGGAGATCGACCGTCGTCGCGCCGAATTCGGCGGCAAGCGGGCGTTCATCCTGGTCCCCGGCATCGACGTGCCGTTCCACTCGACGGTGCTGCGCAAGGGCGTTCCGGAGTTCCGGCAGAAGCTCGAGCAGCTGCTGCCGGTGGATCTGCGCCCGGAGACCTTGATCGGCCGCTACATCCCGAACCTGGTGCCGAGGCTTTTCACACTCGAGCGGGCGTTCGTGCAGGAGATCGCGGACCTGGTGCCGTCCGAACCGCTCGCGGAGGTGCTGGCCGACTTCGACAGCTGGGCCGCCCGGCCGACCGAGTTGTGCCGCGTGGTGCTGATCGAGTTGCTCGCGTGGCAGTTCGCCAGCCCGGTGCGCTGGATCGAGACCCAGGACCTGCTGTTCACCGACCCCGCACAGGGCGGCCTCGGCATCGAGCGGTTCATCGAGATCGGTCTCGGCGCGACGCCGACGGTGGCCAACCTGGCCAGCCAGACGTTGAAGCTCCCCGCTTTCGGCGGAGCCAAGGTGGAAGTGCTCAACATCGAGCGCGAGGCGGCGATCGTCTACGCGACCGACACCGATCCCGCCCCGGTCGACGAGCCGGTGGAGGAGCCTGCCGCCGCAGCGGCTCCGGCAGCGGCCGTCGCCGCCGCACCCGTGGCCGCGCCCGCCCCGAGTTCGGGCGGCCCGCGTCCGGACGACATCGCGTTCACCGCCGCCGACGCCACGCGCGTGCTGATCGCGCTGTGGACCAAGTTGCGGCTGGACCAGATCGGCCCGGTGGACACCATCGAGGGCCTGTGCGACGGCGTTTCCTCCCGGCGTAACCAGCTGCTGGTCGACCTCGGCTCCGAGCTCTCGCTCGGCGCGATCGACGGCGCGGCCGACGCCGACATGGGTGCGCTGTCCGCGACGGTGGAGCGGCTCGCCCGTACCTACCGTCCGTTCGGCACGGTGCTCACCGACGCCATCGGCGACCATCTGCGCAAGGTGTTCGGGCCGTCCGGCAAGCGTCCGGCCGCCATCGCGGACCGGGTCAAGAAGGTCTGGGAACTCGGTGACGGGTGGGCCAGCCACGTGACCGCCGAGGTGTCGCTGGGCACCAGGGAAGGCACCAGCGTGCGAGGTGGCGACCTGGGCGGCCTGGTCTCCGGCGCGCTGGGCGACGCCGCATCGGTCGACGCGGCCATCGATGCCGCCGTGCAGGCCGTCGCGGCCCGTCGCGGTGTCGCGGTGTCGCTGCCCTCGGCGGGCGGCGGTGGCGGTGCGACCGTCGACGCCGCCGCGCTGGGCGAGTTCACCGAGCAGATCACCGGACGCGACGGCGTGCTCGCCACGGCCGCGCGCGTCGTGCTGGAACAGCTCGGACTGTCCGAGCGCGTCTCCGCGCCGGAAGCGACCGACAACTCCCTGGTCGATCTGGTGTCGGCCGAACTGGGTTCGGACTGGCCGCGTCTGGTGGCGCCCGCGTTCGACGCCCGCAAGGCGGTGCTGCTGGACGACCGGTGGGCCACGGCGCGCGAGGACTTGGCCCGGCTGTGGCTCGCCGACGACGCAGGCAGCGCGAACGGACCGGTCACGGGGTTCATCGGTGCGGGGGAAGCCGTTGCGGCGCAGGCGAACTGGTGGCGGCAGCGGGCGATGCACGAAGCGCGCTCGGTGCTGGCCGGCTTGTACGAGCGCATCGCCGAGGCGGCGCTGAGCACGGAGGAGCCCGGGCTGTGGTCCTCCGACATCGCGGTGATCACCGGCGCCAGCAAGGGATCCATCGCGGCGGCGACGACCGGCAGGCTGCTCAGCGGTGGCGCCACGGTCGTGGTCACCACCTCGTCGCTGAACGACGAACGCCTCGCCTTCTACCGGAAGCTCTACCGCGACAACGCCCGGCACGGCGCGGCTCTGTGGGTGGTGCCCGCCAACATGGCGTCCTACCAGGACGTCGACGCCCTGATCGACTGGATCGGCACCGAGCAGGTCGACAGCGCGGGCGGCGCGAAGATCAAGGTCAAGGACGCGATGACGCCCACGCTGCTGCTGCCGTTCGCGGCGCCGCGAGTGGCCGGTGACCTCGCGGACGCGGGCGCGCGCGCCGAAATGGAGATGCGCGTGCTGCTCTGGTCGGTCGAACGGCTGATCGGCGGGCTGTCCAAGCTGGGCGCCGATCACGACGTGGACGCGAAACTGCACGTGGTGCTGCCGGGTTCGCCCAACCGCGGCATGTTCGGCGGCGACGGCGCCTACGGCGAGTCGAAGGCGGCGCTGGACGCGGTGGTCGCCAAGTGGCGGGCCGAGAAGTCGTGGTCGACCCGGGTCACCCTGGTGCACGCGCTGATCGGCTGGGTGCGCGGCACCGGCCTGATGGGCCACAACGACCCGATGGTCGAGGCGGTCGAGAAGGCGGGTGTGCAGACCTGGTCCACCGCGGAGATGGCCGACGAGTTGCTCAAGTGGTGCACCTCGCGGGCCCGCCAGGTGACCGCGACCGGCCCGCAGCAGATCGACCTGACCGGTGGGTTGGCCAGGGCCAAGCTGGACCTGCCCGCGCTGGCCAAGCAGGCCGCGGAGCAGGCGGAGCCGGAGACCGACGCGGACGCGGGTCGCACGATCGCCGCGCTGCCGGCGCCGCCGACCGTGACCTCCGCGCTGCCGGTGCCCGAGTGGGGCGAGGTGACGGTGGATCCGGCCGACATGGTGGTCATCGTCGGCGCGGGCGAGCTGGGCCCGTACGGCTCGGCGCGCACCCGCTTCGAGATGGAGGTCTCCGACGAACTGTCGGCGGCGGGCGTGCTGGAACTGGCTTGGACCACCGGCATGGTCACCTGGGAGAACGACCCGAAGCCGGGCTGGTACGACGCCGCGTCCGGTGACTACGTCCCCGAGCACGAGCTGGCCGAGCGTTACCACGACGCCGTGGTCGCCCGTTGCGGTGTGCGCCGCTACGAGGACGACGGCGCCATGACCGACAATTCGGCCCCACTGATGACCTCGGTCTTCCTCGACCAGGACCTGTCGTTCACGGTGGGCGGCGAGGCCGAGGCGCGTGCCTTCCACGCCGCCGATCCGGAGCACACGGTGATCACACCGGTCGCGGACTCCGGCGACTGGACGGTGACGCGCCGAGCGGGCACGGAGATCCGCGTGCCGCGCCGGGCCAAGCTCTCGCGCACCGTCGGCGGCCAGATCCCGACCGGCTGGGACCCGACCATCTGGGGCATCTCGCCCGATATGGCCGCTTCGGTGGACCGGGTCGCGCTGTGGAACATCGTCTGCACGGTCGACGCGTTCATCGGCTCCGGGTTCAGCCCCGCTGAACTCATGAGCTGGGTGCACCCCTCGCTGGTCGCCAACACGCAGGGCACCGGCATGGGCGGCATGTCCTCGATGCGCTCCCTGTACATCGACAACCTGCTCGGTGAGTCGCGGCCGAACGACATCCTGCAGGAGGCGCTGCCGAACGTGGCGCTGGCGCACGTGGTGCAGTCCTACGTCGGCAGCTACGGCGCGATGGTGCACCCGGTGGCGGCCTGCGCGACCGCCGCGGTGTCGGTCGAGGAGGGCGTCGACAAGATCCGGCTGGGCAAGGCCGATCTGGTCGTGGCAGGCGGCTACGACGATCTCGGCATCGAAGGCATCGTCGGCTTCGGTGACATGTCGGCCACCGCGGATTCCGCGGCCATGAGCGCCAAGGGCATCAGCGACCGGTACTTCTCCCGCGCCAACGATCGCCGCCGCGGCGGGTTCATCGAATCGCAGGGCGGCGGCACGGTCCTGCTGGCGCGCGGCAGCGTCGCGCTGGAGATGGGCCTGCCGGTGCTGGGCGTGGTGGCCTACGCGCAGTCCTTCGCCGACGGCGTGCACACGTCCATCCCGGCTCCGGGTCTGGGCGCGCTGGGCGCCGGTCGTGGCGGGACGGAATCCCGGCTGGCGACCGAACTGCGCAAGCTCGGCGTCACCCCGGACGAGATCGCGGTGGTGTCCAAGCACGACACCTCGACGGCCGCCAACGACCCGAACGAGTCGGAACTGCACGAGCGGCTCGCGACGGCCATCGGGCGCTCGGACGGCGCTCCGCTGTTCGTCGTCTCGCAGAAGACCCTCACCGGGCACGCGAAGGGCGGGGCGGCCGCATTCCAGCTCATCGGCCTGTGCCAGGTGCTGGAGCAGGGCGTCATCCCGCCGAACCGCAGCCTCGACTGCGTCGACGAGAAGATGCTGGCCTTCCCGCACCTGGTGTGGCTGCGCGAACCGCTGCGGCTGGGCGGGCGCCTTCCGCTGAAGGCGGGTCTGGTCACCTCGCTCGGCTTCGGCCACGTGAACGGTCTGCTGGCGATCGTGCACCCGGAGGCGTTCATCCAGGCCATCGAGCCGGGACGGCGCGAGGAGTACCAGCGCACGGCGCAGGAGCGTCAGCTGACCGGCCGCCAGCGGTTCGTGGAGGCGATGTGCGGCGGCGCGCCGCTGTACGAACGTCCCGCGGATCGCAGGCTCGGCGGGGAGGGCACCCCGTCCCAGCGGGCGCGTCAGCTGGAGGCCGACGTGCTGCTCTCGCCGGAGGCGCGCCTGGATCAGGACGGCGCCTACCGCGCGAAGGGCATCGGATGCGCGTAACCGGAAGCGCGGCGGGGCAACTCGCCGCGCCGGGTCCGTGCGCGGGCTCGCCGAGGACGTCGTAGGCTGGCCGCCTATGACGATCCTCGGTATCGGCTTGGACTTGGTGACCATCTCCGAGTTCGCCGAACAGCTCGAACGCGCCGGAACGACGATGCTCCGGGAAAGTTTCACCGCGGGTGAGCGGCGCTACTGCCAGAGCAAAGGGACCGACCCGGCGCGCAGCTACGCGGCGCGGTGGGCGGCGAAAGAGGCGGTGCTCAAAGCATGGGCGTCGTCGCGGTTCGCCCGCCGCCCGCAGATCGGGGACAACCCCTATCCGCTGATCGAGGTGGTCAACGACGCGTGGGGCAGGCCGAGCATCAAGCTGCACGGCCTGGCCGCCGAATTCCTGCCCCGGGTAAGGGTTCACCTGTCGCTGACCCACGACGGCGACACCGCCGCCGCGATGGTGGTGCTGGAGGACCCGGGCGAGCTGGCCGACCTCATCGAAGGCCGCGACAGCGCCGGTTGAGTCGCGCGGTTGGTCCCGGTTCCGGCCGGGACCACCACTTATTTTTGGCCGCCGGTCCGCGATTCCTTCTCCGCGACCAGCAGGTAGGCGACCATCAGCCGCTTGAGTTCGGCGACCGCTTCGGCGCTGCTCTGCTCGTCCTGCACGGAGAAGTTGAGCATCGAATAGACCACGTGCACCAGCACTTCCGCCATCATGGTGCGCCGTGCCCGCGGGGTGCGCGGCGTGAGCGGGCGCAGCATCTGCGACACGACCTCGGCGAACTGCTTCTCGTGGATCGCCCCGGTGGCCCGGGTGGACGGCGTGGACTGCATGGCCAGCCACACCTCCCGCCGGGACGGGTCGGTCATCCAGAGGTTGGCCAGGTGGTCGACGAACTGGTTCATGTGCCGCAACCAGTCCAGCGAGGGAATCTCGCCGTGGAAGTCGGCCAGCTCCTGGGAAACGGCAACCAGATCTTGGCGATTCAGCTCACAGACGATGACGTACTTGTTGGCGAAGAACTGGTACAGCGTGCCGATCGGCACCTCCGCCCTGGCCGCCACCTCCTCGCAGGTGAACGACTCGAACCCGACCTCGACGAGCAGCTCCCTGGACGCCTGGAGTAAGGCGTCGAACTTTCGTTTGCTGCGTTCCTGCGTCGGCCGGCGTCGCGGCATGAGCTCCTGTGGGTCGTCCTGCAGCTCCAACGCAGGGTCCAGACGGTGCTTCACCCTGGCCTCCGCGCGTACTTCCACGCATCCAGGCTAACGGTAGGGACAAGCGTGCGATACGCGCATCCGCCGTTCGCGTCCAGCTGACTTGATTTCCGCTACCCATCCGTAACCGATGCGGCATCGAACATATACCGAGCGCGCGTGCATCGCGACGTGTGTTCCGAGCAGGGGAATCCATGGGGCTCATGGCTTTCGGCAAGCCCGTGAGCTCGGTCAATGCACAGAGGGGAAGGCGTGATCAGTGGTAGCTGAATCTGTGGTGACTCTCGGCGTTTCGACCGAACGCGGTGCCGTGCACGCGGTAGCGCTCGCCGACGGCAGGAAGCTGGCCGATCGGGTGCTGCTGCGCCGGATCGAGCGAACGGACGGCGACAGCAAGGCGGACGTGGCCGAGGCGGTCGAGACCGCGCTGGACGCCCTGGCCGCCGGGCTGGGCTCGGAGCGGGAAGTCGGTGGCGTAGCCGTCGCCTATCGGGACGCCGCGGAGCGGCGCGCCATCGTGACCCGGCTGGCGGCAGGCCCGTGGCACAGCGCCTCGCTGGTCTCGGTGAAATCGGCCCACCTGAGCGTGGCGAGCATGATGACGTGGCTCGACGCCTACGACAACCTGCTGGTGTGCGAGGTGGTGCCCGGGTACCACGCGTTCACCCTGGTCGACCGGGGCCGCCGCCGGGTGCTCGCCGCCGTGGGGCAGGCGGGCCGGGCGACGCCCCGGTCGCTGGGCATCGGCGTCACGGCGGCGTGGGATCAGCTGGACGCGGCCGGCGCGCGGCCGGACGCGGTGGCGCTGATCGGCTCGGCGGGCGCGGGCTCCGCGGTGCTGAGGGCGGTCGAGAAATTCGGGGCTCCGGTGATCCCCTGCACCGTAGGCGCTTTCGCGTCCGCCGCGGGCGCGGCGTTGAGCGCCCGGCTGGAGCAGGACAGCTACGTCGGGCCGGTGAGCGAGTCGAGTCGGGCGCGCGGCGGCGTCGCGGTGTTCGCCGCGGCCGGTGTGCTGGCCAGCGGAATGGTCGTCGGCGGGAGCTATCTGCTGAACGATTCCGCGCAGCCGACACCGACCGTCGTGGCGGACGCCCGGATCGAGGGCGCAGGCGCGACGCATCCGGTAGAGCCGGTCAGTCCCGCGGACACCGAGGCGGACGAGTCGTTCGACGGGCCGCGGGGCGGCGACGCCACCACGACCGGAGTGTGGCTTCCGGACCAGCGCGGGGGGCTCGCCCCGCGGCATCGTCCGTTGCCGTTGGTCGCCGCAGACGCGACAACCAGGCCGGAGACGGAAACCCCGGAGCCGCTCCTGCCGGGGACCGGGGTCCCGACCGATCGCAAGGTGGGCGCACCCGACGCCGCGTTGCTGTTCCCCGGTGAGGCCCCACCACCCGCCGTGTTCACCCCGGAAGCCGCGGACTGGTGGGACGAGCACCTTCGCCTGATGGCGCAGTGGGCAGCCCAGCAGGTGTGGCAGGTCTGATCCGATCCACCCGACTTCGGCCCGGCGCCCCTGCGGCGCCGGGCTTTTCGTTGCCCGCGCTACACCGACAGATCGCGGCGCAACTTGGCGACGTGGCCGGTGGCGCGGACGTTGTACTGCGCGACGGCGATCTTGCCCGCTTCGTCCACCAGGAAGGTCGAGCGGATTACGCCGACGACCGTCTTGCCGTACATGGTCTTCTCTCCGTACGCGCCCCACGCGGTGAGCACGGCGCGATCGGGATCCGACAGCAGCGGGAAGGTCAGCCGTTCCGCGTCGCGGAACTTGGCCAGCTTGGCGGGCTTGTCCGGTGAGATGCCGACGACGTCGATGCCCGCGCCGTCCAGGTCGGCCAGGTTGTCGCGGAAGTCGCAGGCTTGCTTGGTGCAGCCGGGCGTGCTCGCGGCGGGGTAGAAGTACACGATCACCTTGCGACCGCGGTAGTCCGACAGCGAGACGTCCTTGCCGTCGGCGTCGGGAAGCGTGAAGTCGGGGGCGGTGTCGCCCGGGGAGAGTCGTTGGTTGGTGGTCACCTTCTGCACGGTATCCGAAGGTCCCGACCGGAGATCCTCGCGCGGCCGGATAGCGGCGCGTGGCGGCGGATAGACTCGTCCGCGAGCCCCGGGTGCTCCGCGAACGGCCGAGCGTGCGGCCCGATTCGTGCACCGGGTGCGGCAATCGACAACAGGAGGGTGGAACGTGGCAAGGGATACCGAGCGGATCGAGCAGGAGATCGAGGCCGCCCGCACTCGGCTGGCGAGCACGCTCGACGAACTCGCGGTACGCGCGGACCCGCATCGGATCGCGGACGACACCAAGCAGATCGTGGTCTCGAAGCTGAACGAGCCGAAGGTGAAATACAGCCTGATCGGCGCCGCCGCGGTCGTCGTCGGGCTGGTGCTGCTCAAGATCTTCCGCTGAGCTGGAAAAACGACGACACCCGGTGTGGCGATGCCCACCGGGTGTCGTCGTTTCGCGGTCGGTTCAGACCGTCGGGCAGGCGAAGCCGTCGCCGTCGGGATCCAGGTGCGGGCCGTAGCCCGGTTCGCCGCGGAACAGCGGCGCGTGTCCCGCGGCGCGGGCGTCGTCGCAGTTGGCGTAGGCGCCACCGGCCGAACCGGTCTGCGACAGACCGGCCGAGCCGGTCGCGGCGGAGCCGGTGTCGACGGCCGAGGAGCCGGTTCCGGCGGATCCGGACGGAGGGGCGGCTAGGGCGGCAGGAGCCGCGAGAAAGGTCAATCCCGCGATGGCCGCGCTGACGGAGAGCCGGCGAACGTTCATGTATTCCTCTATGTATGTGGTTGCTGCGGTGGATGGGCGTCCGACCGGACGCCGCATCCACTGTTGTGACGGGCCGCTCTCTTGTCAACCTCGCGGGGACGGAACTAGGGGATTAGGGGATCGCACCCAGTGCCGTGGCTCAGGGGGCCGTCCCGATGCCGCGGATGTGTTCCGCTGGGATGTTTCCCATGCGTCCGGCCTGGTAGTCCTCCATCGCTTCGATGATCTCCGCGCGAGTGTTCATCACGAACGGCCCGTACTGCACCACCGGTTCGCGGATCGGCTGTCCGCCGAGCAGCAGGACTTCGAGTGCTCCGGTCCGATTGTCTTGGCGCGCATCGGCTGTCACGCTGATCGCGTCTCCGCGGCCGAAGACCGCGAGCTGCCCCTCGTTCAGCGGCCTGCGCTCCGCGCCCACCGTGCCGCTGCCGGATAGCACGTACGCCATCGCCGTGAACTCTTGCGGCCAAGGTGTTTCGAGGATCCCGCCGGGCGTGATCGACGCGTGGGCGTAGGCGATCGGGGTGTATGTCGAACCGGGGCCGGTGAATCCGCCGACCTCTCCGGCGATGAGCCGCACCAGCGCGCCGCCGTCGTGCGAACTCACCAGCGTCAGTTCGCGAGCGCGCAGGTCCTGGTAGCGCGGCGTGGCGAACTTGAGCGCGCGCGGCAGGTTCACCCACAGCTGGATGCCGTGGAACCAGCCGCCGGAGGCGACCATCTCCTCCGGCGGGACCTCGTCGTGCAGGATGCCGGAGCCCGCGGTCATCCACTGGGTGTCGCCTTCGCCGATGACGCCGCCGCCGCCCTGCGAGTCGTGGTGCACCATGGTGCCGTCGAGCATGTAGGTGACCGTCTCGAAGCCGCGGTGCGGATGCCACGGTGCACCCTTCGCCTCGTGCGGTTCGTAGGCGACCGGACCCATCTGGTCGAGCAGGATGAAGGGATCGGCCGTGCGCAGATCCATGCTGGGGAACGGCCTGCGCACCTCGAATCCCGCGCCTTCGCGCTGTTTGTGCGCGGTGACCACGCTCCGGACCGGCCGTTGGCGCAGGGTCGCGTCCGGGCGGGGGAGGCGTGGCAGGACCATGATGTCGGGAACAGTGACGGCGGGCACGGGGACCTCCTCGGGAGTTGGTGTCCATGTCAACCAACGGTGACTACACTTCATTCCCATGGTCCGGTGGTTGAGTGACGACGAGCAGGCGACGTGGCAGGCCTACGTGCGGCTGCGCCAGCGTTTGGACGGGGCGATTTCCGCCGGGCTGGCCGAGGACGGCCTGTCCCTGGCGGACTACGAGCTGATGGTGGCGTTGTCGGCAGCCGCCAACGGGTGTCTGCGCGCCAAAGAGCTGGCCACCGAGGTGTGCTGGGAGAAGAGCCGGCTGTCCAAGCATCTGGCCAGGATGGACGCGCGCGGACTGGTCGAGCGGCGCCCCGCCGAGGAGGATGCCCGCGGCATCATCGTGCAGCTCACGCCGCAAGGGCGGGTGGCGCTGGAGCGGGCCGCGCCCAACCATGTCGATCTGGTCCGTCGCGTCTTCGTCGAGCTGATGACGCCGGGTGAGGCGCGTGCGCTGCGCGCGCTGGCGGACAAGGTGGTCACCGAGGTCGAGCAGGTGACCGAACTCGGCGCCTGATCGCCGTTCCCGCCGCTATCCGGCTTCGGTGTCGTGCCGCCGCCACCGACGCCACCACTGGCGGCGTGGACGCGGCGCGATGCGGCCGGCCTGCGCTCCGGCGGGGCCGGTGGCTTCGAGGCTGGGTTGCGCGCGTTTCGGCCCTGCGACCTCGCGTGCGCGCCTCCATTGCTCGACGATCTCGTCCGCGTTCACCGGAGCGATCGGCACGAACGGTCCTTGCGGCATCCGCAGCCACTCCACGATGCGTTTGTTGAGTTCGCTCACGGCGGCTCGCACCTCCCGCTCGCCGGTCGCATCACGCACGGTCTCGGGCAAATGCTCGATATCGCGTCGCAGCAACAGCGACGGGGGCAGCAGCGCGTCACCGCTGACGCCTTCGCGACGCAGATATGCGCGCAGCCACCAGTCCTCGTCGGGAGCCGTGCCCACTCCGGGAATCGGTTTGCCGGTACCGGGCAGATTGTCGAATTCGCCGCGCTCGGCCGCCTCGCGGATCTGCTTGTCGATCCACGATTCGAAGGTCTGCTTCGGCGGCTTGCGCTCGGTCATCGTGGCGGCTGAGTCGGCGGGTGCATGACGCTAGTCTACGGAAGTCTGTAGTAGACGCAGAAAACGTTGAATCGCAAAGACTTTCGCCGAAACTCAGAACCACGGCGTGATCGGCGGCTTCACCCAGAGCAGTTTCTCGTCGGTGTGCTCGCGCCGGGCAGCGGGATGCCGCGGATGTCGGGCGGCCCAGTCGTCCTTCTCCGTCAGCAGCCGTGCCACCGCGGTCCAGGTCTCGTCGGTGCTCGGCGGATTCGTTCCGGCGGCCCTGGCCAGTTTGCGCCGTACCGGCGCGGGCATCGCGAGCACCTCGGAGCCGGTGATGCCACGGGGCCAGAGGTAACTCGCCAGCCGGCGTGCTTTCTCGGCGCGGCTCTTGGCCGCCGCGTCGTTGTGTGCGTAGTCGGTCACGGCAAGGTCCAAGGGGTCGCGGGTATGTGGACCATTATTGCCGAGCCGCAGATACGCCTGCCCGACCGCGCGGACACGGCCGGAAAGCGCCGCAGCCTCCCCATCCGATGGATGGGGAGGCTGCGTGACGGTGTGGATCAGTACGCGCTGTTGACGTTGTCCATCGAGCCGTAGCGGTGCGCCGCGTAGTTGCAGGCGGCGGCGATGTTGGCGACCGGGTCCCAGATGTCGAAGGGCGTGCCGGCGACGTGGTAGGCGGCGAAGGTGGGGTCGATCACCTGGAGCAGGCCCTTGGACGGGATGCCCATGGCGGCGTTGGAGTCCCACAGGTTGATGGCCTGGGGGTTGCCCGTCGACTCGCGCATGATGTTGCGGTAGATGCCGTTGTAGGTGCCGGGGATGCCGTTCGCCGACATGATGTCGAGCGCCTGGCGGATCCAGCCGTCCAGGTTGTCCGCGTAGACCGGCGGGGCCGGGGCGGGCATCGGGGCCGGGACCGGGGCCGCCTCCGGAGCGGGCGCGGGGGCGGGGGCGGGCGCGGGTGCGGGCATCGGCGCGGGGATCGCCTCGGCCGCCGGTGCGGCGACCGGAGCGGCGGCGGCCTCGGGCTGCTGCTCGGCCACCATGGCGATGCGAGACGGGACGCTGTTGTCGGCAACGGACGCCGCGGAGCAGGCGGCCACGGCGACGACACCCGCGGCGGCGAAGGCGACGGTGACGGTTTCGCGGAGCGAGGGGCGGCGAAGGGTGGAAAGGCGTCTGTCAGGCATTGCGAATCGGTTCCTTGATCGGGGACTTACTCGATCCGGCCGCAGTTGGGCAGCACGGATCCTGCGGCGTACGCTCGTGTGCGTTCGCCGAAACGGCCATGTGCTTTTGTGTGGTTTTGTTGTGGGGGACGCTGATGTCCCCGGAACGCGACGCTTCTGCGTGCGGCACCGGATCGCCCTCGGTGGGCTCGGCCGCTTGTCGCGCGAGACCCGCATCCTCGATGCGGTGAGACGGGCGGAAGTATGGGATTGCGGGTCCGTTGCCGGATTCCGCTCCGCCGATCACGTGGCGGGCAGGGTGCCTGCCGTGTGATCGTTACCGAATCGGTGTCTACAACTCCTCGGGCTGACCAAACTTCAGGTCGCTTTGTGACCTGATTGCAGAATGGTCACGCATGGTTAACGGACGGTGAACTGATCATGAACGGCAGGCGCTGACGATCTTGGAAAGCCCAAGACGCGGTTGTCGAATCGTTATCCAAGCTGGGAGTTTGCCGTTAAACCTCTTGTGCCGTAGGTCACAGAAATTTTCGGGCGCACAGGTGGATTTCGCGGCGATCGCGGGCGTATAGCTGTCCGAATTGAGACCACTGGTGCAACTGGGAAAAACTCCAGGTCACGGTGATGTCACGGAAATCGGGGCCATCGGGGAGACGAAAAAAACCGTGCCCTTGCCAGCCGATGACTGACAAGGGCACGGTTTGCGTGTTGTGCGCCATCAGGGACTCGAACCCCGAACCCGCTGATTAAGAGTCAGCTGCTCTGCCAATTGAGCTAATGGCGCTTGCTCCGTGTTCCGGTGCGGGACAAACCTTAACAGGCCGGGGCCGCAGAAGTGAAATCGTGTCCTGACCGGCGCGGATGTGATGCTCTCCGCCGCCGTAACGCGTGGGTTCGCCGCGGTGATCTAGTGGTGGTAACGCTGCAGTGACGGACTAGGTGTTCACATTGGCCAGGACGTGACGCACTGGCAGAATGTCCGATTGTGGTTTCGACCGCCCGCGTACACGGCGGGGTGAGCGGCGTGGCGGTCGGTATCCGAAGCCCTCGGTGTGTCCTGGAGCGCCGAGACTTTGAAACGGGGTTGAAATGAGTTTTGGTCGAGGTCGGCACGTGCGCAAGCCGACTACGAGGCGGTCGCTACGCACGTTCGCGGGACCGGTGATAGTTGTCGCGGTCGCCGCGCTGGCATTGACCGGATGTTCGGCATCCGACGCCAAGGACGCGGCTCAGGTCGCCATCGACCGCAACCCCATCACAGAACTGATCAAGCCGAAGTTGTTGTCGCCGGTGAAAGATGGCGAGGTAGGGGTATCGCCGGGCGTCCCGTTGGCGCTCAAGGTGGAAGACGGCAAGTTCACCAACGTGAGCTTGGTCAGCCCGCAGGGCAAGGCGGTGGAGGGCAGGCTCGCCGCCGACGGGCGTTCGTGGGAGACCACCGAGGTGCTCGGCTACGGCAAGACCTACCGACTGAAGGCCGACGCGATCGGGCTCGGCGGGGCGAACTCCGCGACGCTGAGTTTCACCACGAGTTCGCCCGGTAACCAGACCAAGCCCTACCTGGTGCCCGGCGAGGCGGAGGTCGTCGGTATCGGACAGCCGGTGGCCGTCCAGTTCGACGAGAACATCCCCGACCGGAAGGCCGCGCAGGATGCGATCAAGATCACCACGGAGCCGCCGGTGGAGGGCGCGTTCTACTGGGTGAACAACCGCGAGGTGCGCTGGCGGCCGGAGCATTTCTGGGCGCCGGGATCGAAGATCACCGTCGATGTGAACGTCTACGGACGTAATCTCGGCAACGGCCTGTACGGGCAGGACAACATCCACTCGTTCTTCACCATCGGCGACGCGATGGTCTTCACCGCCGACGACAACACCAAGCAGGTGACCGTCGAGTTGAACGGCCAGGTGATCCGCACCATGCCGACCTCGATGGGCAAGGACAGCACCCCCACCGACAACGGGGTCTACATCGTGGCCGACCGCCACGAGAAGATCATCATGGACTCCTCGACCTACGGCGTGGCGGTCAACGCGCCCGACGGGTACAAGACGCCGGTCGACTTCGCGACGCGACTGTCCTACAGCGGCATCTTCTTCCACTCGGCGCCCTGGTCGGTCGGTGCGCAGGGGTACAGCAACACCAGTCACGGCTGCCTGAACCTCAGTCCGGCGAACGCGCAGTGGGTCTTTCAGAACGCCAAGCGCGGTGACATCACGATCGTGAAGAACACCGTGGGCGGCACCCTGTCCGGTGTGGACGGCTTGGGTGACTGGAACATCCCGTGGTCGGTCTGGAAAGCGGGCAACGTCGAAGACAATCGCTGAGCCGAAGCGGAACGCCGAACGGGCCACCGGAGCGATCCGGTGGCCCGTTCGGCGTTCAGGGGGTCACGGCAGCATGTTGCAACCCAACTGGGCGTCGCCCAGGATCGCGATGGCGCTGCCGGTGGCGGCGCACAGCAGCTTGCTGCCCGCCGAACCAGTGCCGGAGGAGCCGGTGGTGGCCAGGCCGCCCGCCGATCCGCTCGACGCCGAGCCGGAGTCGGGCAGCGGGGGAAGTCCGATTCCCGCGACCGCGGTTCCGCTGGATCCGGTGAGGAGAGTGGCGCCGACGAAGGCTGCGATAACCGCGGAACGCATCACGAGGTGTGTCTTTCTGGTCGAACCGGGAAGGCGCCCCAGCGACACCGTCCCACGTGCACCGCAGTCTACGGACGCGTGGCGGATTCTGGAGTGGTTTCGTTTCACATCGCGGCGAGTGCCTGCGGCAAAAGGTCTGGGGCGCAGTGAAAGAGCCTTGCGCGGAGTGTCAGCCGCGCCCGATCGAGCCGACTCGGCTCTCGGTGGGGACGTGGGCCGGTTTCCTCGATCGGCGGCGCGAAGCGATGCCCGCGACGAACGCGTCAGGACCCGGCCGGTGCGGCGAGGCGGGTCATGCGGGCGCTCGGCCTCTGCGGAAGATGATTTCCATAGGCGCCGAGACCTTCGGTGGTCGGCCGTGGCAGGAGGGCGCGCTCAGGCATGAAATGGCACGCCGCATCGTGACGCATTTCGCATGTGGACCCATTCGAGTGCAGGCGCTTGCCGATGGCTTGGGGTCTTCGGGACATGATCGCCGCCTCGGAGAGATACGGACGGCTATTTCACGTCGCGCGCCGATGCGGGGAATGAACAGAGTAGAGAAAGCGCCAGCCGTAGTGTGCGAACCGCCTCAGAGGACGGTTCGCACACCGCGACACCTGGGGTGAGCGACGGGACTCGAACCCGCGACAGCCAGGATCACAACCTGGTGCTCTACCAACTGAACTACGCTCACCATCGCCGGTGAAGAACCAGCGGGCTAGATATTAGCGTGTCTACCCGCCCACTCCCTAATCGTTATCTGGCGAGCCGTTGACCTGCGCCGATTCGGTCCGCTGTTCGGCGGTCTCGGAGACCTCGGCGGCGACGGCGGCGATTTCGGTGGTGGAGGGACCGGGCGGCGCGACGAACGCGGTCCGCCGGTAGTACTCCAGTTCCCGGATGGACTCCTGGATGTCGGCCAGTGCGCGATGGCTCAGGCCCTTCTCCGGCTGGCCGAAGTAGATGCGCGGGTACCAGCGGCGGCACAGCTCCTTGATCGAGCTCACGTCGACCATCCGGTAGTGCAGGTGGGCATCCAGCAGCGGCATGTCCCTGGCGATGAAACCGCGGTCGGTGGCGATCGAGTTGCCTGCCAGCGGCACGGTGCGCGGGGTGGGGATGTACTGGCGGATGTAGTCGAGCACGCGCTGCTCGGCCTCTTCGAGGGTGACGGTGGAGCGACGGACCTCGTCGGTCAGCCCGGAGCGCGCGTGCATCTCGGCGACCACGGCAGGCATCGCGGCCAGCGCGTCGTCGTCGGCGTGGATGACGATGTCCACGCCCTCGCCGAGGATGTTGAGATCGCTGTCGGTCACGAGTGCGGCCACCTCGATCAGCTTGTCGCTGTCCAAGCGCAAGCCGGTCATCTCGCAATCCATCCACACCATGTATTTGTCGGACACCCGTGCAACATTAGCCGGGCGAAGGTCCGGTGCCCGCGATACGGCTCGGCAACCCCGAAGCCGCCGATGCGGACGGGAATCCGACCGGTGGCGATACAGTTTCTTCCAGATCGTCACCCGGAGTTTTCGGTGCGGCAGCAAACATTGAGTGAAGCAGCCCGGTCGAGCCAGGACGGAGACGTGCGATGACCACCCCGCAGGAGAAGGCGGCCGCGGCGCGCAAAGCGGCCGACGAGGCGGCGCGGATCGCGGCGGAGGCGTCCGCCGCCGCGGAGGCCGCGGAACGTGAACTGGCCGAGCAGACAGCGGGTGGAGCCGGTGCTGCCGAAGGAAGAGACGAACCGTCCCCGGGCTCGACCGCCGCACAAGAGATCGCCGCGGGCTACGCGTTCGAGGGCGCTGCGCTGGACCTGGGCACCGTGGTGGTCGACGGGAGGGTGGATTCCGGCGCGCGCGTCCGTATCCCGATGCGGATGATGAACCGGCACGGTCTGGTCGCGGGGGCGACCGGCACGGGGAAGACGAAGACCCTCCAAGGCATCGCGGAGCAACTGTCGAGCGCCGGGGTTCCGGTGGTGCTGGCCGATATCAAAGGCGACCTGTCGGGTTTGGCCGAGCCGGGCCGATCGAGCGAAAGACTCGCCACGCGGATCGCGGAGACCGGCGCCGCGGACTGGGCGGCGACCGGCTTCCCCACCGAGTTCGTGTCGCTGGGCACCACCGGGGCAGGGCTTCCGATCCGCGCCACGATCAGTTCGTTCGGCCCGGTTCTGCTGAGCAAGGTGCTCGGGCTGAACGAGACGCAGGAATCCACCCTCGGACTGATCTTCCACTGGGCCGACCGCAATGGCCTCGCGCTGCTGGACCTGAAGGACCTGCGCGCCGTGATCACTCATCTGACCAGCTCCGAGGGAAAGGATGACCTGAAAGGCATCGGCGGTGTCTCCGCGGCCACCGCGGGCGTGATCCTGCGCGCCTTGGCGAATCTGGAGGCCGACGGCGGCGACACGTTCTTCGGCGAGCCGGAACTCGACCCGGCCGACCTGGTGCGGGTGGTGGACGGAAAAGGGGTGATCACACTCTTCGAGCTGGGTGCCGAGGCGGCGCGGCCGGTGATGTTCTCCACATTCCTGATGTGGGTGCTGGCCGACCTGTTCCAGACCCTGCCGGAGGTCGGCGACGTGGAGCGTCCCGAGCTGGTGTTCATCTTCGACGAGGCGCACCTCCTGTTCTCCGACGCCTCGAAGGCGTTCTTGGATCAGGTGGAGCAGACCGTCAAACTGATCAGGTCCAAGGGAGTGGGCGTGTTCTTCTGCACACAGTTGCCCACCGATATCCCGAACCCGGTGTTGTCCCAGCTCGGCGCGCGCATCCAGCACGCGCTGCGCGCGTTCACCCCGGACGACCAGAAGGCGTTGGCCAAGACCGTCCGCACCTACCCCAGGACCGGTGTATACGACCTGGAGCAGGCGCTGACCTCCCTCGGCACCGGCGAGGCGATCGTGACGGTGCTCTCCGAGCAGGGCGCGCCGACGCCGGTGGCCTGGACCAGGATGCGGCCACCTCGGTCGCTGATGGACACCATCGGCGTGGACGCGATCCGGTCGCGGGCGCTGTCCAGCCCGCTGGCCTCGAAGTACGCCCGGACCATCGACCGGGAATCGGCCTACGAACTGCTGGCCGCCAAGATGGCCGACGCGGCGCGGGAGCCGGAACCGGCACCCGTCCCCGGCCGTAACGTGAACCGCGTGGAAGAGGAGTCCGCCGCCGAGCGGATCATGCGGAATCCCGCGGTCCGCGGCTTCCTGCGCTCGGCCGCCACCGCGGCGGGACGCGAGATCACCCGCAGCCTGTTCGGCACCCGGCGCCGTTGAGCGCGCCGGTCATCCGACCTCGCGGGCGAGCAGGTCCGCCGTCGTCTCCCTGCGGATCAGTTCGCGGGCGCGGCCGTGTCGAACGGCGATGATCGGCGGCCGCCCGACAGTGTTGTAGGACGAGGCAAGGCTGTGATGGTAGGCGCCGGTGCACGGCATCGCGAGCACCTCGCCGGGGCGCAGGTCGGCAGGTAGCCGGACGTCGGCGGCGAGGATGTCGCCCGCCTCGCAGAAGCGACCGGCGACCGTCGCGGTCATCTGCGGACCGCACGGGTGGCGGCTGGCGACCACGACCTCGTAGCGCGCGCCGTAGAGCGCGACGCGCGGGTTGTCGCTCATCCCGCCGTCCACGGTGACGTAGGTGTGCCCGCCTTCGACGTGCTTGATCGAGAGCACTCGGTACAGCGTCACCCCGGCCCTGGCGACGACGGCGCGGCCGGGTTCCAGCGCGAGGACCGGGCGTGGGAAGTGGTGGCGGGCGCAGGCGGCGTCGAGGGCGTCTTCGAGGATGTCGGCGAGTTCGGCGAGATTCATTTCGGCGTCACCGGCGCGATAGGCCACCGCGTGACCGCCGCCGAGATCCAGTTGGGTCAGCACGACGCCGTGGTCTTGCCGCACCTGCGCCATCGCGGCGACCAAGCGCCGTACCGCCTCGCCGTAGTGATCCGGGTTGTAGATCTGCGAGCCCAGATGGCAGTGGAAGCCGACCAGGGTGAGGTTCGGTTGGCGCAGCACACGGTCGATCGCCTCGGCGGCCGAATCGCTGCCGAGGGGGAAGCCGAACTTCTGGTCGTGCACACCGGTGCGCACCGCGGGATGACCGTGGACATCGATGCCGGGGGACAGCCGCAGCAACACCTGCTGTGGCTTCGTGGCCAGGGCGGACAGCAGCGTGATCTCGGTGTGCGAGTCGATCACGATCCGGCCGACCCCGCTGCGCACGGCGGTGGCCAGTTCGTCGAACGACTTTCCGTTGCCGTGCAGGACGATGCGCGCGGGGTCCACACCGGCCGCCAGCGCGACGGCCAGTTCGCCCGCCGAGCACACGTCGACCGAAAGGCCTTCCTGGGTAACCCAATCCAGCACCGACCGGGTCATCAGGGCCTTGCCCGCGTAGATGATCTCGGCCTCGGGAAA
This sequence comes from Nocardia sichangensis, assembly GCF_047200615.1. NCBI lineage: Bacteria > Bacillati > Actinomycetota > Actinomycetes > Mycobacteriales > Nocardiaceae > Nocardia > Nocardia sichangensis. The sequence continues at coordinate 42,296 of NZ_JBJZOK010000012.1, read as the reverse complement.
AGCTTTGCGATAGGCCCGGCAGCGGGACCGTACCTCCTGCTCGTCCAGGACGTAGGTGGGCGTCCCGTACTGATCGGCGATGTCGGCGAGGGCGACGCCGCCGAGGGTGATCCCGCCGTCGCCGTCGTAGTGCGTGTCCCGCGGCCAGACCGCGGCATCCAGGCGCGAAGGTGATCCCGACCGCAATGACGGGAGGATGTCGAGCAGCGTCACGATGTTCTCCTGGGTCGCCCCCGCTTTCTCGAATTGCGGGGCCGATGCCAGGACTACGCCGGGTGCGGGGCCGGTGGGCCGGTCATTTGCGGATCCTTGACCACCGGGCGTCGCTTCTTGACAGCTCGCTGACGCGGCTGGCTCAGCTGCCGAGTTTCTTGTAGAACGCGCCGGCGATGGGAGCGGTGACCGCGCGCGGGCCGTACTGTCCCGCCACACTCATTCCCTTGCTGATCAGGCCGGGGACAACGCGCATCTTGTTGCGGGCGAGCGCGTCGATGGACACCTTCGCGGTGGCTTCCGAGGAGACCCACATGAAGTCGGGCACCATCCGGTCGACGATGGAGGCGTCGGCGGGATCCGGGGTCTCGGTGCGGACCGGGCCGGGCGCGAGCAGGGTGACGTGCACCCCGGAGCCTTTCAGCTCGCCGCGCAGCGATTCGGAGAAGGTGTTGGCGAACGCCTTGCTCGCGGCGTAGGTGGCGTTGTTCGGGATCGGCATGTTGCCCGCGGCCGAGCCGCTGATCAGGATGCCGCCGCTGCCGCGGGCGAGCATGCCGGGCAACACGGCCAGCGTCAGGTCGTGCACGGCGACGGCGTTGAGTTCCATCTGCGCGCGCTCGTAGGCCGGGTCGAGTTCGGCGATCGCGCCGAAGGTCGCGATGCCCGCGTTGTTGCACAAGACGGCGATCTCGCGGGTCGCCAGTTCTTTCACCAGTACAGCGCGCTGCTCGCGGTCGGCCAGGTCGACCGCGCGCACCTCGGCGGTGATGCCGTGGGCCAGGGTCAGTCGCTGCGCGAGCTCGGTGAGCAGCTCCTCGCGGCGGGCGACCAGGATCAGCGAGTAGCCGCGGGCGGCGAGTTCGGCGGCGAGCGCGGTGCCGATGCCGGAGGAGGCGCCGGTGACGACCGCGCGGTTCTCGGAAGTGGGGGAGGGCAGGCTCACCCGATGCAGCCTAGGCGACGTGACCCGGTGGTCCGCCGCACGATCCCCGGCGGGGTTCCGTGCCGCGGTCACGGCGGCCGGGCGTCCGGGCCCGGCCGCCGCCCGCTCACAGCCGTGCGGCCAGCCGGGTGCCCTGGTCGATGGCTCGTTTGGCGTCCAGCTCGGCGGCCAGTTCGGCGCCGCCGATGAGGTGCGGGCTCATCCCGGCGGCGCGCAGCGGGGCCTCCAGGTCGCGCACGGATTCCTGGCCCGCGCAGACGATGACGTTGTCGACCGGGATCAATTGGGGCCGTTGTCGCTTCTCTCCGAAGCTGATGTGCAGGCCGTTGTCGTCGATGCGCTCATAGTTCACACCGCCGATCTGCTCGACGCCCTTGGCCTTCAGCGCGGCCCGATGCACCCACCCGGAGGTCTTGCCCAGGTCCTTCCCGAACGGAGTGGTCTTGCGTTGCAACAGAACGACTTCGCGCGCCGCCGGAGCCGGCCTGGGCGTAGTGAGCTGCCCGGGAACCTGCTCGTCGTCGGAGGTGACGCCCCACTCCTCCTTCCACTCGTCCAGCTTGAGGGCGGGATGCCCTTCTACGGTGAGGAATTCGCTGACGTCGTAGCCGATGCCGCCCGCGCCGATCACGGCGACGCGCTTGCCGACCGGCTTCTCCTCCCGCACCAGTTCGGCGTAGGACAGCACCATGGGGTGGTCGATACCGGGGATGTCCGGGATCCGCGGCTGTACGCCGGTGGCGAGCACGACCTCGTCGTAGCCGCCCGCGATGAGTTCTGCGGCGCCGACCCGCTTGTTCAGGTGCACCGTGACGCCGGTGAGCTCGAGCATCCGGGTGTAGTACCGGATCGACTCACTGAATTCTTCCTTGCCCGGGATGCGGCGGGCGATGTCGAACTGGCCGCCGATCTTGTCGTCGGCCTCGAACAGGTCGACGCGATGGCCGCGTTCGGCGAGGCTCACCGCCGCCGAGAGCCCGGCCGGGCCCGCGCCGACCACGGCGACGCGCTTGCTGCGGCGGGTCGGCAGCAGTTTCAGCTCGGTCTCGTGCCCGGCGCGCGGATTGAGCAGGCAGGACACCGTCTTGCGCTGGAAGGCGTGATCCAGGCACGCCTGGTTGCACGCGATGCAGGTGTTGATCTCGTCGACGCGATCCTGGGCGGCCTTGTTCACCCACTCCGGATCGGTGAGGAAGGGACGGGCCAGCGAAATCAGCTGCGCGTCACCGCGGGTCAAGATCTCCTCGGCCACCTCGGGCATGTTGATCCGGTTCGACGCGCACACCGGGATGGTCACCCGCGCGGTGATCTTCGCGGTGAATTCGACGAAGGCGGCACGGGGTACCGAGGTGACGATGGTGGGCACCCGCGCTTCGTGCCAGCCGATGTCGGTGTTGAGGATGTTCACCCCGGCGGCTTCGAGTTCCACGGCCAGCGCGACGATCTCGTCGAAGCTCTGTCCCTTCTCCACCAGCTCGGCCATGGACAGCCGGAACACGATGATGAAGTCCGGGCCGACCGCGGCGCGGGTGCGGCGCACGATCTCCACCGCGATCCGGCGCCGGTTCTCCGGGGAGCCGCCCCACGCGTCCGTGCGCTTGTTGGTGCGCGGCGCGAGGAACTGGTTGATGAAATATCCTTCACCGCCCATGATCTCGCAGCCGTCGTAGCCCGCGAACTGGGCCAGCTTCGCGCAGCGGGCGTAGTCGTCGATGGTGCGCTCGACGCCTTTGGCCGACAGCGCGCGCGGCCGGAACGGGTTGATGGGCGCCTTGATGGACGACGCCGACACACTGCCCGGCATGTAGGAGTAGCGACCCGCGTGCAGGATCTGGATGGCGATCTTGCCGCCGTGCTCGTGCACCGCTTTGGTGATCGCGCGGTGCCGGTACGCTTCGGTTTTGTTGGTCAGCTTGGCGCCGAAAGGCAGCAGCCAGCCTGCGCGATTCGGCGCGTAGCCGCCGGTGATGATCAGGCCCGCGCCGCCGCGTGCTCGTTCGGCGAAGTAGGCGGCCAGTTTGTTGGTGTCCCAGGCGCGGTCCTCCAGCCCGGTGTGCATCGAACCCATCACCACGCGATTGCGCAGGGTGGTGAAGCCGAGATCGAGCGGCTCGAACAAATGGGGGAAGGAGCTCATGGGGCAGGTCGCCTTTCTCCGTCCGCGTGCGGGGCTGTCGCGCGCGGGTGTAGTGCTTGCAGAACTTCGTCGCACCATTCGACGAATCCGGCCTCCACGCGGATGCCCGCGCGCAGGACGAGGTACTGGTGCAGGGCCGTCCCGGCGAGCCGCTCGGGAGCGGGGAAGTCGTGTTTCTCGATGTGCCGGTACAGCTCGAGCCGCTGGGCGTGCTGGTCGCGGTGGCGGGCCACCTCCGCGCGCAACGCGGTGATGTCGCCGTACGCGGCGGCGCGGATCTTCACGGCGAGTTCGTTGCGCGGAGTGGCGGAATCGCTCGGTTCGGCGATCCAGCGCGCGAGTTCGGCGCGTCCGGTCTCGCTCACCGAGTAGACCTTCTTGTCCGGCCTGCCCTCCTGGATCACCGTCTCGCCGTCGACCCAGCCGGACTCCTCCATGCGCTTGAGGACGCGATAGATCTGCTGGTGGGTCGCGCTCCAGAAGTAGCCGATGGACTTGTCGAAGCGGCGCGCCAGCTCGTACCCCGAGCCGGCGCGCTCGGTCAGCGATACCAGCAACGCATGCTCGAGTGCCATGCGGTGAGGATAGCCGTGACACTCGGTACTATGCAACTAGGTGCATAAGTACCCTCCGTTTCGTCACGGCCGGACCCGATTTCGGCCCGCCTCGTCACCGTCTCGCGCATTAAGCTGCGCGGCATGACCGAGGTGAACGCCCAGGCGACAGTCGGGCAGGCCGCCGGGCGCGGGCAAGTGGTGGCGTGGGGGCTGTGGGATTGGGGATCTTCGGCATTCAACGCCGTGATCCTCACCTTCGTCTTCTCGGTGTATCTCACCGACAAGGTTGGCGACGATCTGCCCGGCGGTGTCTCCGCCAGCGCGTGGCTTGGGTGGGCGCTGGGCATCGCGGGCCTGATCGTGGCGTTGACCGCGCCGGTCAGCGGACAGCGCTTCGACGCGTCCGCGAAACGCAAGGGCTCGCTCGGTGCGCTGACCGCGCTGACCGTCGCGGCGATGACGCTGATGTTCTTCGTGCACGACGACTACCACGACCTGTGGTTCGGCTTGGCGCTGCTGGCGTTCGCGTCGGCCTGCTTCGAACTGGCGAACGTGCCGTACAACGCGATGCTGCGGCAGGTCTCCACGCCGCAGACCGTTGGCCGGGTCTCCGGATTCGGTTGGGCGATGGGTTATTTCGGCGGCATCTTGCTGCTGCTGATCTGCTATTTCGGCTTCATATCCGGCGAGGGAGACAACCGCGGGCTGCTCGGCGTGCCCACCGATCAGGGACTCAACATCCGGCTGGTCGCCGTGCTCGCCGCCGTCTGGTTCGCCGCCTTCGCGTTGCCGGTGCTGTTCGCGGTCCCCGAACTGCCACGGACGAACGCCGATCCCGGCGCGGCGAGCGCGGGGTTCCTCGGCTCGTACCGGGTGTTGTGGCGTGACCTGCGCGAGCTGTGGCGCGTCGACCGGCGCACGGTCGGCTTCCTGGTGGCCAGCGCCGTCTTCCGGGACGGCCTCGCCGGGGTGTTCACCTTCGGTGCGGTGCTCGCCGTGCGGGTCTACGGGATCGCCGACTCGGATGTGCTGCTGTTCGGCATCGCGGCCAATGTCGTTGCGGCGCTGGGTGCGATCGTCGCGGGGCGCTTCGACGACCGGGCCGGGCCGAAGATCGTCATCGTGGTGTCCCTGGCCGCGATGCTGGTGTGCGGGCTGGCGCTGCTGGTGGTGTCCGGCCCACTGATGTTCTGGATCTTCGGCTTGCTGCTCACCGTCTTCGTCGGCCCGGCGCAGGCGGCGGCGCGCTCGTTCCTGACCCGCCTCGCGCCGCCGGGCCGGGAGGGGCAGCTCTTCGGCTTGTATACGACCACCGGGCGCGCGGTGTCCTTCCTCGCCCCGAGCCTGTTCGGCTTGTTCGTCTGGCTGTTCGGTTCGGACCGGGCGGGGATCGCGGGCCTGTTGGTCGTGCTCGCGGCCGGGCTCGCGGTGCTGCTGCCGGTGCGGTCACCGGATCCGGTCACGGTGCGCGGCGATGTCGAGGAGCCCCGGCCCGCCGAGTGAGTTCGGCGGATTCGGTCGCGGCGGGCGGCGGCGTCGAGGAGTCACGGCCCGCCGAGTGAGTTCGGCGGCGGATCAGCGCCGCTTCGGTGGCCGCCAGCCGCCCATGCCGAGTGCGATCAAACGCATCTGCTGGACGGTGCGGTCGATGATCGCCTGCTCGTCGCGCGGCGCGGCCGACACGTAGGCGGCGATCCCGTCGGTCACCGTGCTGACCATCAGGTCGGCGGCGATCTCCAGGTCTCGTGGCGTCCAGGAGTCCAGGGCCCGGATGCGGGAGAGGTCGGCGACGAGCTCTCGGACGATCAGTTGGATCTCCCGGGCGATGGCCGTGCGCAAGGCGGCGGACCCGCCGTGGCGCTCCCTGGTGAGGAAGCCGAACAGCTCACGTTTGGGGCCCACTTGCGCGAACACGAAGCGGACCGTGTCCGACAGGCCCGCGTCGGCATTGCGGCGGACTTCGCGCAGCGCCAGCCGCAGCGCGGTGACGCCGTCGTCGACCAGCGTGGCGCCGAGGTCCTCCAGCGACGCGAAGTGCCGGTAGAACGCCGTCGGCACGATGCCGGCCGAACGGGCGATCTCCCGCAGGCTGAGCGCGGCGAATCCGCGTTCGGCGGCCAGCGCGAGCGTGCCGTCCAGGAGCGCCTGCCTGGTCCGCTCCTTGCGTTCGCCTCGGGTAGCCGCCTGCTCACTCATCTCGGTGAGCATACATCCGTTCACCATTCGACCTATCCCCAGATGTAGTTCGAGTCACATGTTTCGCCGGTTGACACCTAGCCCCGGTCATCCGTCACACTAGTTGAGTGTACAGACGTGCACTGAAATTCCAGCCGCACGTCGTCAGTCCGACAAGAGGTACGGAGAACAAATGGTGGATCTCATCAACTTGGTGCAGACCCTGACCTCGCCGCACCCGCTGGATCGGTACCTCGAGCTGGTCCGCCCCACCCTCACGGTGCGGGACATGCGGGCCGAGATCACTCACGTGCGCCGCTCGGCGCCCGGCTCGGTGACGTTCACGCTGCGCCCCACCCGGCACTGGCAGGGCCACGTCGCCGGACAGTACGTCCAGATCGGCGTGGTGATCGACGGCGTGCGGCACACGCGGTGCTACTCGCCGGTGAACCCGGAAGGCGGTCGGGATCGTCATATCGAGCTGACCGTGAAAGCGCATCCGGACGGTTTGGTGTCGCAGTACCTGTACCGTCACGCCGCCCCCGGCATGGTGGTCGACCTGGCACCCGCCGACGGCGTGTTCCGGCTGCCCGAGTCGCGGCCGCGGCGCGTCCTGCTGATCAGCGGTGGCAGCGGCATCACGCCGGTGCTGTCCATGCTGCGCACGCTCGCCGCGGAGGACCATTCGGGCGAGGTCGTCTTCCTGCACTACGCCAAGTCGCCCGCTGTGCTGCCGCACCGAGCGGAACTGGACGCGATCGCTGCACGGCATCCGAACTTCCGCATCGAGCTGCGCTATCCGCATCGCATGCCGGATCTGGCGCCGCGGGCGGATTCCGGTGCGCCGTGGGTGGATCTCGCCCGGCCGAAGGGCAGCGGGTACTTCGACTACGACGAACTGGAGCGCGTCGCGCCTTGGTTCGCCGACGCGCAGACCTTCGTCTGCGGCCCGCCGTCGCTGATGGACGCGGTGCGCACGGTCTATCAGGCCGAGCAACTCGAGGACCGGCTGCACTCCGAGGAGTTCACGCTGTCGGTCGCGCCGGTGGACGCCGCCGACGCACACGGCACCGTCAGTTTCTCGGCCAGCGGCGTGAGCGCCGACAACACCGGAGCCACGTTGCTCGAGCAAGCCGAATCCGCCGGTCTCACGCCCGAGTACGGCTGCCGCATGGGGATCTGCTTCTCCTGCACAGCGGTGCGCCGCTCCGGCTGCACGCGCAATCTGCGCACCGGCGAGACCGACACCGACCCCGACCAGCCGATCCAGCTGTGCATCAGCGCGCCGGTCGGCGACGTCGACATCGACATCTGATTCACGAAGGGGAGCCAATTATGACCATCCTGACCGAAACCGAGAACGGACCGCTGGTCCTGAGCCCGGACCAGATCGAGGAACTCGGCCGTGAACTCGACGAGCTGCGCGCGGCCATCGTCGCCGACCTCGGCGAGCGCGACCGGGAATACCTGTACTCGATCATCAAGGCGCAGCGGGGATTCGAGATCGCCGGGCGCGGCCTGATGTATCTCGGCTTCCTTCCGCCCTTCTGGCTGGCCGCCGTGGCGGCGCTGAGTGTGTCGAAGATCCTGGACAACATGGAGATCGGCCACAACGTCATGCACGGCCAGTACGACTGGATGCGCGAGCCCGGCCTGAATTCCCGCGTGTTCGAATGGGACACGGTCTGCCCGGCCGACCAGTGGAAGCACTCGCACAACTACCTGCACCACACCTACACCAACATCCACAACAAGGACCGCGACATCGGCTACTCCATCCTGCGCATGGACGAGGCGCAGGAGTGGAACGTGCTCCGGCTCGGCCAGCCGCTGTACGCCTTCGTGCTCATGATGCTGTTCGAGTGGGGTGTGATGGGCCACGACCTCGAGGTCGAGCACATCCTGGCGGGTAAGAAGAAGTGGCCGGAGGTCAAGAACCTGATCCTCGGTCAGTGGCGCAAGGCGGGCAAGCAGGTGCTCAAGGACTACCTGGTGTTCCCCGCGCTGACCGGACCGCTGTTCTTCCACACGCTGGCGGGTAACGTCACCGCCAACCTGGTGCGCAACGTGTGGGCCTTCGCCATCATCTTCTGCGGTCACTTCCCGGCCGGCGTACAGACGTTCACCGAGGAGGAGACCGCGGACGAGACCCGCGGCGAGTGGTACATCCGGCAGATGCTCGGCTCGGCCAACATCACCGGCAGCAAGCTGTTCCACATCATGTCCGGGAATTTGTCGCATCAGATCGAACACCATCTGTTTCCCGATCTGCCCGCGAGCCGTTATCCGGAGATGGCGCCTACGGTCCGCGCACTGTGTGAAAAGTACGGTTTGCCGTACAACACCGGCTCGCTCGGTAAGCAGATCGGCTCGGTATGGAAGAAGATTTTCAAGCTGGCACTTCCGCCGCGCTGGGTCGAGAGCGAACCGTCCCCCGGTGTTATCGTGATGCGTCAGCGAAAGGCGAGCGAAGCGGGCGTGTGAATGATCGGGAAATTCGAGAGCAACAAGGATCTCATTCAGGAATTGACGTCTTCCGGTGCCAGGCACGTCGGCAATATCGCCAACATCATCACGGGGACGGTCGCCGAGGTCACCAAGGAGATCGGTGAGTGGATCACCGACGCCATCGAGATGAACGAGGCGGCGGCCGCGGCGCGCCGGGACGCGGAGGCACAGCGGGATCTCGATCGTGACCTCGACACCGAGACCGAGGTCACGGTCACGAAACCGCGGGCGGACGCGACGGAGGCGTTCCTCGACGCCGAGGTCGTCGAGCCGGGCGTCGACGAGCCGCGCTGATCACCAGACCGGCAGCCTGCGCCGATGCTCGATGACGTCGGTGATCAGATCCTGATAGCCGTCGACCAGCTCGGCCAGCCTGGACCACTGCAGGTGGGCCTCACCGCCCGCCTGCCCCGGGTGCGGCCCGGTCGTGATCTCGTCGTCCAAAGAGTGTCGGGCCGAAACCCATTTGGCCGCGATTCGGTCGATGACCGCGCCGAGTGTCTCGGTATGCAGGGAGGCGCCCTCTCGGTGCTGCACGTTCTCCGCCACCCATGCGTCGATCCGCCCGATCCATTCCGCGCGGCAGCCGTCGATGTCCTCCACTTGCTGGGTGCAGGCGGCGACGCGGGTGCTGGATGCCTCCGGGGCGTGTGATCGCTCGAGTGCCCGCTGCCGTCGCTCATGGCAGTCGACGAGCTTCCGCGCGGCGTGCAGCACGCTGTGCCGGTGCTGGTTCTCGCCGGGTTCGCGAATCGCGCGAAGCAGTGCGGCGGGCGGCGGCAGCTCTTGGGCTCCGAAACTGCGCTGAGCGTATTCGGTGGGCATGACATACCTCTGCGACACGACGAATCCTGGATGCGCCAGGGCCGAGGGGGATTTCGGGGAGGGCGCCCCTCGGCTCCGGCGCAGTCCCGCACCCGGATGCCATCCCGCGTTCCACCAGCACGGCAGAGAAACCGGGAAATCCGCGACGATGCGGGAGAAGACGGTCCGAGAAATCAGGACACTTTCAGGAAAGCGCGGTAACCGAAGCCGCGCAATACTCTGGTCTGTGAATCCGAAAGCTGCCGGGAAATCGTTATATTCCGTTACGGATCGGTCACCCGGACCGGCGCTCGGCGGTGCGTTCTCGAAATTGTCGAGCGTATGAGCAGCAACCGATTCGGTGCGTGCGCTGCGCGCCACCGCCGCATGGGCTAGCCTCGGTATTCGTGCCCGCCTACGTGTCATCGCCGGAGCTGACATTCGGCTTCATGTTCGCGCTGGAAGACCCTGAGCGAATCGCGGAGGTCGTGCGTGATCTGATCGTCCGCAAGACCGTCTCGGTCTTCCGTCTCGCCCGGCTGTCCGACGACGACGGCCCGCCGGAGCGCTACGTGGTCAACTGGGCGGTCATCCCGCAGATCTCGATCACCACCGCCGCGCCGGACGAGGAGGAGCTGCGAACCACCCGTACCATGCTGGTCAACGCTTTTCTCAGTGAGGGTGGCGAGGTCAGCCTGTATTCGGCGCAGTCGAGCGGACCGGCCTGAGGCGGACAGTCCCGGAGGCGCACATCCAGGACGGTCCGATCGATCACCCGACCGGTAGCGGTGCGTCGAGCCGTCCGGAGCGGGCGAGCGCGAACAGCCCCGCCGCCGCGGCTGCTCCCACGGCGACGAGCGCGGCCCACGCCAGTGCGCTCATCCCGGCCTCGCGCGTGCGGTCCAGCAGCGTTCCGATGCCCAGATTCCCGAGCAGGATGCCGATACCGACGATGGTGTTGTAGAGGCCGTAGTGCGTCGCCACCAGGCGGTTGCCCGACAACGCGACCACGGTGTCCATTTCGAACGGAAAGACCGCTGCCGCACCGATTCCCAGCGCGACCGCGGTCAACAGCAGTGCGCCGATCGCGGGCCCCGCGCCGAAGCCGGTGCCCGGGATCACCACCAGCGGCACGAACGCGGACGCGAGTATCGCCATGCCGAGCGCCAGGCTGTGCGCGCGGCCCCACCGCTGCCCGAACCAGCGGGTGATGCGCAGTTGCCCGGCGATCGCGATCAACCCGGACAGTACGAACACCGCCGTCATCAGCACGGTGGCCGAGTCGCCCGCGATCCGTGCGGCGTGCACCGGCAACGCCAGGTAGACCTGGAAGGCCAGGACCGAGGAACTGATCATCGCCGCGGCGAACAGCAGGAACGGGCGGTTGGCCAGCACCACGCGCCAATCGTCCAGCACCGAGGTGGTTTTCGGCTCGGCGCGGTGTTGCGGCAGCGCGCGTAACTGGGCCAGCGTCAGCACGCCGAACACCACCGCGGCGCCCGTGGCGGTCGCACGGAAGTCGACGGCCATCAGCGCGAGCCCGGCGATCGGGCCGAACAGTATGCCCGCCTGGTAGAAGACGTTGAACACGGCGAACGCCTCCACCCGGCGCTCGCCCGAGTCGACCGCCAGATACGCGCGGACCGCCGGGTTGAACAACGCGCCCGCGAAGCCGGTCGCGGCCGAGGCCACCAGCAGCGCGGGCAGCGTGTCCGCGACCGCGAGCAGCGCGAAACCGCCGGTGCGCAGCAGGCATCCGGTCACGATGAGCGGCTTGTAGCCGAGTCGATCGGCCAGCGTGCCGCCGACGAGGAACATGCCCTGCTGGGAGAAGTTGCGGATACCGAGGACGAGCCCGACCGCCCACGCGGCCAGCCCGAGCGGACCGGCCAGGTAACCGGCCAGGTAGGGCATCAGCATGTAGAAGCCGGTGTTGATGGCGAACTGATTGACCATCAGCATCCGGCTGGGACGGTTGAAGCCGCGGTAGGTGGCGATCAGATCGGTCATCGCGTCCGCTCCTTCCCGGCGGCGTCGCGGGGATCGACGACCGTCGTGCACCGGGTCCACGAGAGCGCGACGGCGTCGGACGGATGCGCGATGCGCAGCGGTGCGGTGGGTGGTGCGACGTCGAGCAAGCCGTGCTCGCGGCAGTAGTCGTCGTTGTACACCGTGTCGAAGTAGCGCAGCGGTCCGTCGGGAAAGACCGCGGCGATCCGCGTGGCCGGATCGCCGGTGCGGGCGAGCCAACCCGCGACCAGGGCGACCGCGCCGACGCTCCAGCCGCCGCTGGCGTGGTGTGTCGCGGCGAGTCTGCGGCAGGCCCAGACCGCCTCCGCGGGCGCGACCCAGTGCACCTCGTCGAACGCCGAATAGTCGACGTTGTCCGGGTGGATACTCGAACCCAGCCCGCGCATCAGCCGTGGCCCCGCGGGCTGTCCGAAGATCGTGGACGCCACCGTGTCGACGCCGACCAAGCGCAGGTGCGGAAAGTATCGGCGCAGCGTGCGGGTGATCCCCGCGGAATGGCCGCCGGTGCCGACCGAGCAGACCAGGACGTCGATCCTGCCCAGCTGGGCGACCAACTCGAGCGCCAGGGTCTCGTAGGCGTCCTGGTTGTCGGGGTTGCGGTACTGGTCCGGGCACCAAGCCCGCGGATCGCGCGCCAGCAGTTCGGCGACGCGGTCGCGCCGCGCCTGCTGCCAGCCGCCGGTGGGGTGCGGCTCGGTGACCAGTTCCACCCGCGCGCCGTAGGCCGCGAGCATCCGGTGCATGAGCGGTTCCAAGCCGGGGTCGGTGACCAGCGTGACCGGGTGGCGATACACCATTCCCGCCAGCGCCAGGCCCAGACCGAGCGTGCCGCTGGTGGATTCGATGATCGGAGCGCCAGGTGCGAGCGCACCGCGCGCGATGGCGCGCTCGACCATGTGCAGCGCGGGCCGGTCCTTCATGCCGCCGGGGTTGGCGCCCTCCAGCTTGGCCCAGAAGCCGAGGCCGTCCGGTCGCGTTGTGCCGCCGAGCGGTTCGGTGATCCAGAGCACGGGCGTGTTGCCCACCATGGTCGCCGGACGCGGACAGCGCTGGGCCGCCGTCAGGAGACTCGCCGGGCTCGCGAGCGGGGTCGTCTCCGGTTCGCGCGGAGCGGGATCGGGCACAGCCGGGTTCTGCAGCGCAGAAGTCATAGGGAATCGTCGATTCTGTGCGGTCGCTGTCGCAGCGACGGTGTGAGTGCGGACTTCGCACGAACACCGGCCGGGCCCCGGCAGGCTCCGGCCTGACGCTGACCGATCAGTTCCGATCGATGCCGAATCGAGTGAGTCTGTCTCTGCCCGGATACACCGGGAGGGTCGCGACCGGGGGTGCGCGCACGCCGCCCCCGAGCGCGGACCCAGGGGCCGCGAGCAGCACCGACACGGACGCGATCAACAGCAACAGCAGCAGCGAGACAGCGCGCGGCAGGGCGGCGAGCACACCATCGGCGGGCACATGCCGGTCCGGTTCGACGGCGTGCTGATGCCGGTCGACGAGGATCGCCGGGGAGACGATAGAGGCCACGACGGGCCCGGACGCTTCGATGTGGGCGTGTGACGCGACAGCGTGGCCGAAGACATGGCACTGGGGCACCGCCATGGCGACCACCCAGACGGTGTACGTGAGAGCCACGATCATCCGGATCACCGGTAGCCGCAGCGCGCCGAACGTCACGCTGTCCGATGGTACAAGTTCGCCCGCGCGACGATCCGCGGGCGGGAACGACGATGCGGTCGCGGTGCGGGTGATATCGGCTGCGGCACAACGCCGATCGTTTGCCGAAGACCGAATGCACCCCGATTCGTTGGCATGTCGGTATCAGATGGTGCCGTTCGCCGGCGGCCGAATACGCGACAATCAGGACACCTACTGGTTGTGGCATGGATCACAGCAACCGTAAGGAGCGTTGCTCATGGAACTCGAGAAGCCCGTCACGCCGCCCAGCCCGATTCGTGTTCGAGGCGATCTGGACTCCGCGCTGTCGCGGTGGCTGTGGCTGGTCAAGTGGCTACTGGCGATTCCGCACTACGTCGTGCTGTTCTTCCTACACATCGCGTACGCCGTGCTCACGGTGGTGGCCTTCTTCGCCATCCTGATCACCGGCAAGTACCCGCGGGGACTGTTCGACTTCAACGTGGGCGTCATGCGCTGGGGATGGCGGGTGACTTTCTACGCGCTCTCGGTACTGGGCACCGACAAGTACCCGCCGTTCAGCCTGCAACCGAACGCGGACTACCCGGCCGACCTGGAGATCGACTATCCGGAGACCTTGCACCGCGGCCTGGTGCTGGTGAAGTGGTGGCTGCTCGCCATTCCGCACTACCTGATCGTCGGCGCGGTGCTCAGCGGCGGCATCGCGATCGCGGGGAGCGACGGTGACGACTGGGGCGGCGGCTCGATCTCGTTGCTGAGCATCCTGCTGATCGTCGCGTTGATCGGGTTGCTGTTCACGGCGCGCTACCCGCAGGGCATCTACGACTTCGTGATGGGCGTCAATCGCTGGATCATCCGCGTGCAGGCCTATGCCGGTTTGATGCGGGACGAGTACCCGCCCTTCCGGCTCGACCAGGGCGCTCGCGAGCCCGACTGAACCGGTACCGAATCCGCCCGCCTGTTCAGCGGGCGGATTCGTATATCCGCCGGACGACGTCCTCGATCTCGGGCTCCTCGATCGACAGGTCCCGCACTTCGGCGCGCTCCGACACCGCGGCCAGCAATTGCGCGGCCGTGATCTGCTCGGGATCGAAGGCCAGCCGCTGCCGCATACCGTCGCCTTCGGTGCCGAGCAGCTGGGCGCAGCGTAGATCGTCGAGGTCGGGCGCCGGTTCGGCCAGGTCGACCACCAGTACCCGGCGCGCGCCGACGGTGGCCGCCAGGCCGGTCAGCGACCCGTCGTACACCAAGTGTCCGTGATCCACGACGAGCACACGCTCGCAAAGCCTTTCGATATCGCCCATATCGTGGGTGGTGAGCAGCAGGGTCGTACCGCGCTCGGCCCGCTCCGTGCGCAGGAACTCGCGCAGCCGTTGTTTGGACAGCACATCGAGGCCGATCGTGGGCTCGTCCAGGATGACCAACTCGGGCGAATGCAGCAGTGCCGCGGCGACTTCCGCGCGCATGCGCTGGCCCAGCGAGAGCTGGCGCACCGGTGTGTCGAGTGTGTCGGCCATTTCCAGCTGCTCGATCAGTTCGTGCGCGCGCTTGCGCGCGGCGCCCGGCTCCAACCGGTGGATCGCGGCGAGGATCGAGAACGACTCGCGCAGGGGCAGATCCCACCACAGTTGCGAGCGCTGGCCGAACACCACGCCGATCCGCCCGGCCAGTTCACGTCGCTGCCGCACGGGATCCAGCCCGCAGGTGCGTACGGTGCCCGCGGTGGGGACCAGGATGCCGGTGAGCATTTTGATCGTGGTGGATTTGCCCGCGCCGTTGGCGCCGATGTAGCCGACGGCGGCGCCCCGGTCGATCCGGACGGTCATCCCGTCGACGGCGGTGAGCGTCTCGCGGCGCCTGCGCCAGCGGCGGCCGTTTTTGCGATACAGGATGAACTGCCTGGTGAGGCTCTCCATGTCGATGATCGCCTCCGGGCTGCCCGTGCTCATCCGCCGCCTCCCTGGTAATGCCGAGTGCCCGATCGCCACAAACCCAGCGCCAGTAGCCACACCCACAGCGCCGCCACCGGGGTGAGCCAGGCCAGCCAGGCGGGCAGCAGCGGAGGGCCGGGCAGGCCGAGCAGCGCGAGGGTGGGCAGATAGGCCGTGAACGAGACCGGAATCGCGAACCCGAACAGCAGCCGCATGGGGGTGGGGAACACCGACGCCGGTTGCGTCGCCGCGAACGAGCCGCCGTAAGTGAAACTGTTGGTGAGCTCGGAGCCGTCGATCAGATAGAACTGCAATCCGGCGGCGCAGACGAACACCCCGCCGAACAGTGCGATACCGCCGACCAGCGTGAGTGCGAGCAGCGCGGCCGTGGTCGAACTCCAGGCGATGTCGTTGCGTGCCGCACCGGTCACCAGCGCGACGATCGAGACCGAGGCGCGAGCGAACCGGCGCAGGGAGATGTCGCTGGTGATCAATTGCAGCAGCAGTGGTTGCGGCCGCAGGTGGTAGGCGTCGAGCTGGCCCATCCGGATCAGCACCGGCAGCGTGTCGAGGTGGCCGAAAAGCACTTGGGACAGCGCGAAACTCGTGTTGCTCAACCCGAACAGAAGCAGTGCGCCGTCCAGGTCGAGGCCGCCGAGGACGCGTGCGGTGCGGAAGATGAGCCACACCTCGGCCAATTCGACCAGGCCCACCAGAAATGCGCTCAGAAGCTCACTGGCGAACGACAACCGGTAGCTGCGCTGCGCCCGGATCCTGGAGCGCAACACGGCCACGTAGGGCGTCGACCACGACTCGGTGCGCGGGGCAACGATGTCACCCACCCTGCACCTCCAGCCTGCGTCGGCCCGCGACGAGCAGCACGCGTCCGGCGATCGCGGTGACCACCACCCAGAACACTTGGATCCCGACGACCGAGAGTGCTTCCGCGCCGGTGATCCGTCCCGAGAGCACGTCGATCGGAGATTGCAGAATCGACGGGAAAGGCGTGGCCGCCGCGATGGCGCCCAGCCACGATGGGAACATGTGCACCGGCACGAACAGTCCGGCCAGGAACGTGCCCGCGGCGTAGTACAGCACCCGGATGCCGCGGGTTTCCACGACCCAGAATCCGATCAGCACCACGAGGAACCGGCACAGGAACGAGATGACCACCGCCAGCAGGACACTCACCGCTCCGAGCAGGTAGGGACCGGGCGTGACCGGCATCGCCAGCCCGAAGGTGAGCGTGCCCACCAGCACGCTCGGCACTCCGCGCGGCAGGAAAGTGCACGCCGCGCGCCCGAGATCATCGGCGAGATAACCGCATTGGATGTCGACCGGGCGCAGGAAATCGATCGCGATGTCGCCGTTCTTCACCCGATCGTCCAGCGGTCCCAGCGGTCCCATGAACTGCACCGCGCCGAGCAGCCCCTGGGAGAGCCACACGTAGGCGCCGACGCTGCCCCGGTCGTACCCGCCGAAGTCGCCCGCGGCATCCACCGCCGCGGCGAGGACGGCCGCGCGGACGAACCCGAACACGCAGTTGGTGAACAGCCCCGCGAACATGGCCATTTTGTATTGCCACTGTCTGCGGAATCCGGCGCCCACGAGGGATGTGTAGAGGGCGACGGCGCTGCGAAATCGTTCCCTGACGGCACGCTGTCCGCCCCCCTCCGGTCTGCCGCGCACAAGGAGTTGACTCTACTGGCCGCGGCGCGGAGCGGGAAAGGCTTCGGCGCGTTTTGAAGAAAAGGCCACATCCGGGCTGCGTCGATGTTAGAAACACTCTCACTTCAGATTGTGGAGCGCTCGCGCACGACGAGTAAGGAACGCCGATGACCGTCGCCGAGATGACTGTTTTCGAGGCACTCGAATCGAACGTGCGCGGGTACTGTCGCTGCTGGCCCGCCGTCTTCGACACCGCCAGCGGAGCGTGGTTGCGCGACGAGAACGGCAAGGAGTACTTGGATTTCTTCGCGGGCGCGGGCTCGCTCAACTACGGCCACAACAACCCCGTACTCAAGCGGGCGCTGCTCGACTACATCGCCGGGGACGGCATCACCCACGGGCTGGACATGTCCACCGTCGCCAAGCGGCGGTTGCTGGAAGTGTTGCGCGACAACGTCCTCGCCTCGCGCGGGCTGGATTGGAAAGTCCAGTTCCCCGGGCCGACCGGAGCCAACGCGGTCGAGGCCGCGTTGAAGCTCGCGCGCAAGGTGACCGGGCGGCAGACCGTGCTGAGCTTCACCAACGCTTTCCACGGGATGTCGCTGGGCGCGCTGGCGGTGACCGGGAACGCCGCGAAGCGGTCGGGTGCAGGGGTGTCGCTCGGGCACGCGATGCCGATGCCATACGACGGGTATCTCGGTGTCGCCGACGATCTGCTGTGGATGCGTAAGGCGCTGGATGATCCGTCATCGGGGTTGGACAAGCCTGCGGCGGTGATCGTGGAGACGGTGCAGGGCGAAGGCGGCATCAATGTGGCCCGGGCGGAGTGGTTGCGCGGACTGGCCGAATTGTGTTCGGCCCGCGGCATTCTGTTGATCGTCGACGACGTGCAGATGGGTTGCGGCCGTACCGGGCCGTTCTTCTCTTTCGAGGTCGCCAGGATCACGCCCGATATCGTGACGTTGTCGAAGTCGATCGGCGGCTACGGTCTGCCGATGGCGTTGGTGTTGTTCCGGCCGGAGCTCGATCAGTGGGCGCCCGGTGAGCACAATGGCACCTTCCGGGGCAACAACGCGGCGTTCGTGACGGGGCGTGTCGCGCTCGAGCACTATTGGTCGGATTCCGCACTGGAACTCGCGACCGTCGCCAAGGGGGAGCGGATCGCGCGAGCCCTGGGCGAATTCGTCTCGACCTTCCCCGGAGTCTCGACGCGGGGGCGGGGTTTGGTGCACGGCGTCGCGTTCGAGGACACGTCTCTCGCGGAAAAGGTCGGCCGGGCCGCTTTCGATCGTGGCTTGCTCGTGGAGACGTCCGGTTCGATGGACGAGGTGATCAAATTGATGCCGCCCCTGACGATCGCCGACGACGAGATCGACCACGGCATCCGGCTATTGGCGGCAGCGATGGAAGCGGTGTGCGGATGAAGGCTTTCCGTACGTGTTGCGAAACTATCTCAGCGATGCCCGCGTGGCGGTGAGGAGCGAGTAATCGCGCTGCGACGAAGGCAAAAGAGTCGCGACACTGTACTAATCCGGACGCAACAGTCCGGTGGTGTCCTGGTAGCCATGCGAATGCCCTCCTGGCTCGGGAAGAGCAAGACAACCAGCAGCATCTACGACCAGATCGGCGGTCACGCGGCACTCGAGGTCGTCGTGGAAGATTTCTATACCCGCGTGCTCGCGGAGGGTGAACTGGCCGGATTCTTCACCGGCACGAACATGTCGCGCTTGAAGGGAAAACAGGTCGAGTTCTTCGCCGCGGCCCTCGGCGGTCCCATCCCGTACACCGGTGCTCCGATGAAGCAGGTACACCAGGGCCGGGGTATCACCATGCAGCACTTCGGCTTGGTAGCGGGGCATCTGGAGGCGTCGCTCACCGCGGCGGGCGTGCCCGCCGATCTGGTCGCCCAGATCCTGGGCGCCATCGCCCCGCTGGCCGACGACATCGCCTCGTCGACCGCGACGATCTAGCCGCCGGGTCCGGTGGCGTGCCCGCTTCCGGTGGCGGGCAGGCGGGCTCGGCGACTGCGGTCCGCGCCCTACGCCGTAGTCGCCGCACTTTTCGGGTCCTGGCGGTTGCGCACCACGGTGTGATTCACGCGCGTTCGAAGGCGTCGACTATGTGGCCGACGAGGCCGGGGAATCGGGCCTCGATATCGTTGCGGCGCAGTGATGTCCAGCGCTTGGTGCCTTCGTCTCGCTGGTGGATCAGGCCGGCTTCGCGTAGGACACGGAAGTGATGGCTGAGCGTCGAGGGCGCGACATCCACGGGAAAGGTGCCGCAAACCCGCTCCGGCCCGGTCCACAGCGTCCGCACGATCGTCATTCTGGTCCGGTCGGACAGCGCGTGCAGGATGTCGAGGAGGTCCAGCTCGGCGACGTCGGGGTGCCGCGGTGGGGCCGTGTTCCGTTGCGATCGGGCCATGTGCGCACTCCTTCCCTCTTGGTGAAACCAGGCTACCGTGCTTATTCTATGTTCGACGAACATCGAACATCGAATAAGGGGTCCTCATGCGGGCAGTGCAGCTGACCGGTCCGGCGCCGGATGCCACCACGACGCGGGTCGTCACGACCGACGAGCCGCGCCCGGGTCCGGGCGAGCTGGCGATCGAGGTCGCCTACGCAGGTATCAACTTCATGGATGTCATGGCGCGACGCGGCGACGCGGGATATGCCTCCGGCTGGCCGTACACGCCCGGGCTGGAGGTGGCGGGCCGGGTGCGCGCGCTCGGCGCGGGGGTCGACCGTTTCGCCGTCGGAGACCGCGTCGCCGCGTTGACCCGCGCGGGCGGGCTGGCCGAGGTCGCACTCGCTTCCGCCGACGTGGTCACCGCGGTACCTGCCGCCGTACCGCTACCGGTCGCGGCCGCCGCGCCGCTCGTGCTGTCGACCGCCACGTTGTTGCTGCGCGATGCCGCCCGGCTGCGGCCCGGCGACTCGGTGCTCATGCACTCGGCCAGCGGGGGAGTCGGCCACGCGGTCGCGCGACTGGCGGCCGCCGAGGGCGCGGGCCCGCGGTTGGGCACGGTGGGCAGGCCGGACAAGATCGCGGACGGGCTCGCGGCGGGGTGGGATGTCGTCACCGCGCGCGGCGAGGATGTCGTCGCCGCGGTGCGGGCCGCGGCCCCGGGCGGGGTGGACGTCATCCTCGATCCGACCGGTACCGCGAATCTCGAGCTCGACCTGGAACTGGCCGCGCCCGGTGCGCGAATCGTGCTGTTCGGCAACGCGACCGGTGGCACGCCCACGCCGTTGCCGCCGTTGGCCCGGCTCATCGGCGGCAACGTCGCCCTGATCGGGTTCAGCATCAGCCGGCTGCGGGACACGGTGCCGCACAGAGTCGCCGCGGCCCTCGCCGACGGTCTGGCCAAGGTCGGTGACGGCGGACTGGAACTGCCGGTGACGGTGGTCGACTCGCTGGACCGGGTCGCTGAAATACACGATCTGCTTGCCACTGGACGAGGTTCCGGCAAGTACGTCGTCGCGATCGGCGGCGAGTGAGGCTTCGGTGATCTCGGCTCGAGACACGGACCTAGACGAAGTGCTCGATGTGCGGGAACCCGGCCCAGCCGGGATCACCGGTGTGCACGAACGCAGCGCAGGCCTGCTGCACCTTCATGGTCAATCGCCGCAGGTCGGCCGGGTCCGCGCCGGCCAGCATCGGCGCCGTGCGCCAGGCCTCGAGACGGCCGAACACTCCGCCCACGCTCGGCCAACAGGGAGCCGTCGTACCAGGCTTCGGCGCCCGAACCGCTGGAGAACCCGCCGCCGTGCAGCCAGACCAGCACCGGCAGCCCGGTGCCGCCCGGTGTCCATACGTTCAGCGACAGGCAGTCCTCGCTTCTGTCGAGAGCACTGCCCGGCCCCATCACCCGTTCCAGCCGCGAGCGTGGCTGTGGAGACGCCGGACCCGGCCGCCGAGCATCGCGTATCCCGGTCCAGGCGGCAGCGGGCCCCGGCGCGGCGAACCGCGCGGCCCGGCCGAACGGGATGCCGCGAAACGCGGTCACCGACCCGCTGGTGACACCGCGCAATGCCCCGGCGGGCGCGTGTACCAGTTCGTTCATCGCTCATGCCGCCAGGAAGGCGACCGCCCCGCCGCGGGCCTCGGCAGCCCCGACAAAGAATCCCCCGGGCAGCTCGCGCACGGTGAAACCGTTGCCAACCACCAGTTTCCGCGCGGCGTCGAGATCGGCGACGGCGACGGCCTGGCCCGCGAGGTAGGGCAGTGCGGGCACCGGCTCCCCGGGCAGGACCGCCTCGAAGTCGGAGACCGCGACGATCTCCATCCGGCCCACTGTCAGCGGCAGGACCGTCAGCGGCGGCTCGGTCAGCGGCCGGACGTCGAGGATGCGGGCGTAGCGGTCGACGGTCGCCGCCAGTTCCGTGTCGTCCACGACGAGCAGCACGCTGTGCAAGTGGGTGGCGCCGTTGGCGTGGTCCAGGTAGCGGGACTGATGGATCAGTTCGGCCGTCAGATGCCGGGCGATGTGGATCAGCCCCTCGGGGGTCAGCGCGCGGTCGAGGTGCACCGCCTCGAACCGCGCGGTCGCCGGGCCGTCGGGGGTGTCCACGTCGCGTTGCAGCGGCAGCACCCCGGACGACGACAGATCGGCCGCGCGCAGCCGGCGCTCGACCGCTTCGGCGTCCGCGCAGCCGAACGAGCAGCCGTGCAGACCCTCGTATTGTGCGATCAGGGGCCGGATCTGCCACGGATCGACCGAACCGTCCCCGAACAGCCCGAGCAGTTCCAGGTAGGTCGAGCCGAACAGCGCGCACCGGTTGCCCGCACCCATCGGTTTGCGCTCACCACCGGGCCGATCCGAGCCCATGTGCATGGACAGCGGCGTGAGGGTGAAGCCGAGCGCCTCGTATGTTCCGGCGGTGGCATCCATGTCGGTGGTGTAGAGGACGGAGTGGTCGATGCGATCGATGTCGGTCATGCCCAAAGGCTGGGCCGCCGTGGGGCACCTGTTCCAGTCACCGCCCGTTGATTGCGGGATTTCGACATATTGCCGTCTGCAATGGTGGAATCGCTCACTCGGCCACGCAACGGCTCCCGCCCGGACTGTGCACCGAATAGGGCGGAAGTATGTGTCGCGCTCAGCGGCGTGTTCGGGTGAGGGCTGCGCCGACTCGCTTGCTGTTACGGATGACCGGAGCGCTCTCCACGCCGCGGATGCCCGGTAGGTTGCCGATGCCCTGTTCGAGAAAGTCGTAGAGGGCGTCCACATCGCGGCAGGCCGCGAACAGCAGCAGGTTGGTGGGGCCGGTGGTGGCGGCGGCGAAGGCGACGTCGGGATGCGCGGCGATCGCCTCGGCGGCCTGCCGCACCCGTGCCGGGTCGACGGTCAGCCACAGGATCGCCAGCGTCTCGAATCCCAGCAGTACCGGATCGATATCCACGTCGAAGAACAACGCACCGCACTCGCGTAACTGGGCCAGGCGGCGTTTGGCCGTCATCTCGGACCACCCGGTCGCCCGGGCGATGTCGGAGTAACCGACGCGACCGTCCTGCGCGAGGATGGCGAACAATTCCTCGTCGCCCTCCGCAGGCGCTGTCGACGCCTGTTGAGACGGGGCCAGCGCGGCGATCTGCTCGGCGGTGAGCGAGTCGGCCCGGCCGTGCCAGCCGGCCGGACCGCCCGCGAAGACGCGCAGCAGGCAGTGCGCGGTGACGCCGGTGACCCGCGGCGTCTTCGGCAACTGCCCGAGCAGCAGGGCATCGCTCTCTCGGGAACTGCGGGTGCGGGTGACGCAGACGATCTGCGTGCCGCCCGAGGTGAGGCAGACCCACGAGGTATCCGGCCGCCGGGCCAGCGCATCGGCGACAGCCACCGCCGCGTCGGGGGTCACCTGGACCCGGACGAACCACTCCACCCACCCCAGTCGCCGGGCGTTCGGCAGGCCGACCACCCGCAGTTGCCCGGTGGCGCGCAGCCTGCGATACCGCCGTGCGACCGTCTGATCGGACACGCCGAGCACCGCTGCGATGCGGCTGAACGGTGCGCGCCCGTCGATGTGCAGCGCGTGCACGATCGCGCGATCGATGTGGTCCAGGACCGGAGAACTCACCGGCGACAGCGTACTGCGGCCCTCCGCGACCGAATCCTCATCATGGGCGTGCTCACCCACGGCGATCTTCCGGGCCACCTTCGGCGTGCCGCCGTACTTCCTGGCCGGCTGCTCCGAAGCGGGGCCGCAACTCGGTCGCGAAGTCGTCGGCGAACTCGGCCGGATCGTCGAAATTACGCTCCGGATAGGGAAGCCGACCGGGCAATGTTCTTTGGTGTTTGAGCGACGCGCTCGGTGGGTACTACCCCTGTGACCCGTTGTATGTACAGGTCACAGGGGTTGTTGCGCCCCCGGCAGGAATCGAACCTGCGACCTAGGGATTAGAAGGCCCTTGCTCTATCCAACTGAGCTACGGAGGCAGCGGGTTCTACGATGGCCGACATTGGCCGTGCTGTCCAGCGAGTCGATTATAGCGAGCGTCCAGGTGGCCGGATTCTTAGCGTTAGCAACGTTTCAGCCATCCCGAACAGTAGGTGACGCGCCGTGGTGATCGGGGCCAAGGATATCGGTACAAACCCGACCGGGCCACGGAATACTCGCCGAACTACGCTCAGTCGTATGTCCTCCGCCCCCACCTCGTCCGCCGCTCCCCGAGTCGAGGCCGCTCGGTCGGGGGCGACGTTCGGCACGATCACCGCGCTGGCCGGCGCCATCGCGGCCGTGGTCGCGGCGCTGGTGGTGGGGTTGTCGGCGGCGCAGGCACTGAGCCTGCTCGGCATCCCCGACCCGGGTGCGGCGACCACCTACGGACTGCCCGCGGTCCGGGCGCTCGCCGACCTGTCGGCCGCGCTGACAGTCGGCTCGCTGTTGTTCGCGGCCTTCCTGGTGCCGCCGCAGTCGAACGGGCTGCTGGACGTCGGCGGGTATCGCGCGGTGCGCAGGGCGTCGAATTTCGCGGTGGTCTGGGCGTGTTGCGCGGCGCTGCTGGTGCCGCTGACGGTTTCGGACACCACCGGACGGGCGGTGGGGGATGTTCTGCGCCCGCAGGAACTGTGGCAGGCGATCGATCGAATCGAGTTGGCCGGAGCTTGGCGGACGACCGTCGTTTTCGCCCTGATCGTCGCCGTGGGCTGCCGCCTCGCATTGCGCTGGGGCTGGACTCCGGTCCTGCTCGGGGCCGCGATCGCCACCATGATGCCGCTGGCGTTGACCGGCCATTCCTCCTCGGGCGGGTCGCACGACGTGGCGACCAACAGCCTGATCCTGCATCTGATCTCGTCCGCCGTCTGGGTCGGCGGCCTGTTCGCGGTGCTCGCGCACGCCCTGCGCGGCGGTGCGTACACCGACGTCGCGGCCCGGCGTTTCTCGTCGACCGCCACGGTCGCCTTCGCCGTGATCGCGGTCAGCGGCGTGATCAACTCCTGGGTCCGCGTGCCGCTGGACGAACTGCTCTCCAGCACCTACGGCAGGCTGGTGCTGGCCAAGGCCGCCGCGCTGGCGGTGCTCGGTGTGTTCGGTTACGTGCAGCGCCGCGCCTCGTTGCCCGCCCTGGCGGCCGATCCCGGCGACCGGTTGGCCCTGGTGCGGTACGCGGGCGTCGAAGTATTGATCTTCGCCGCGACCATCGGCCTCGCGGTCGGGCTCGGCCGTACGCCGCCGCCACCGCCGGATTCCGTTCCGACGCCGGTCGAAGTGGAGCTGGGCTACAACCTGGCCGGGCCGCCCAGCTTCGCCCGCCTGGCGTTCGACTGGCGGTTCGATCTGATCTTCGGAACGCTGTCCATCGTGCTCGCGGTGCTGTACCTGCTCGGCGTGCGGCGGCTGCGAGCGCGGGGTGACGCGTGGCCGGCCGGGCGGACGTTCGCCTGGCTGTCCGGTTGTGTGGTGCTGCTCGTCGCCACCTCCTCCGGCGTCGGCCGGTACTCACCCGCGATGTTCAGCGTGCATATGGGAGCCCATATGGCGCTGTCCATGCTCGCGCCGATCCTGTTGGCGCTCGGTGGCGCGGTGACGCTGGCGCTGCGCGCGCTGCCGCCGGCCGGCCGCGGTGGCGTGCCGGGTCCGCGGGAATGGCTACTGGCCGCGGTGCACAACCCGGTCTCGCGTTTCCTTACTCACCCGATCGTGGCGTCGGCGATCTTCGTCGGCGGCTTCTACGCGCTGTACCTGGGCGGCATCTTCGACGGCTACGCCGACTCGCACGCGGCGCACCTGCTGATGAACGTGCACTTCCTGCTCAGCGGTTACCTGTTCTACTGGGTGGTGATCGGCATCGATCCCAAGCCGAGGCAGGTGGAGCCGTTGACCAAGCTCGCCATGGTGTTCGGCTCGCTGCCGTTCCACGCGTTCTTCGGCATCGCGCTGATGAGCATGACCACGGTGCTCGGCGGCTGGTTCTACCACGGCCTCGGTCTCGGCTGGAACGGCGATCTGCTCGGCGACCAGCGCACCGGCGGCAGCCTCGCGTGGGCGAGCGGTGAGGTCCCCCTGGTGGTGGTGATGCTGGCGTTGCTGATCCAATGGTCGCGCAGCGATCAGCGACTCGCGCAGCGCACCGATCGAGCCGCCGAACGCGACAACGACGCCGCACTCGCCGCACACAACGCGATGTTCGCCGAACTGGCCAAGCGAGATGGAGAAGTGCGTAAGTGAGTGAACGCGCCACCACGGTCTCCCCACACAGACCGGCCGGGCGGGTGGAACGGTCGGACGTGCGATCCGCACGCAAGCGGCTGGCGGGGCAGATCCGTAAGACGCCGGTCTTCCACACCTCCATCGCGAGCCCGTCCGGTCCCGTCCCGGTGACGATCAAGCTCGAGCACCTCCAGCACGGCGGGACGTTCAAAGTACGCGGCAGCCTCAACGCGCTGCTCGAGTCGGGCGCCGGGGTCGATCAGGTGGTGATCGCCTCCGGCGGCAACGCGGGTATCGCGGCGGCGCTGGCCGCGGCGCGGCTCGGAAAATCCTGCACCGTCGTCGTCCCGGAGACGGCGCCGCACACCAAGGTCGCCGCGATGTGGTCGCACGGCGCGGAGGTGCTCTGGCACGGCACCTGCTACGCCGAGGCCTTGCAGCACGCGACCGAGCTGGCCACCGAACGGGGCGCGCTGCTGCTGCACGGCTACGACCTGCCCGCGGTGGTCGCGGGCATCGGTGTGGTGGGGCTGGAACTCGAGGAGCAGGTACGTGGTCGGCCGCCGGTGCTGGCCGCGGTGGGCGGTGGCGGACTGGTCGCGGGCATCGCGGCCGCGGTCGGGCGGCGTCAGCGGGTGATCGGGGTGGAACCCGACGGCGCCGCGATCCTGCGCGCGGCGTTGGCGGCCGAGCGTCCGGTGGACATTGTCGGGTCCGGGATCACCGTCGACTCGCTGGGGCCGACCCGGATCGGTGACATCGCACTCGACGTCGCCCGCCGCCACGGCGTGCGCTCGGTGCTGGTCAGCGACGACGCGATCAGCGCGGCGCGGGAATATCTGTGGCGCGAATTCCGCATCCTGGTGGAAGTGTCCGGCGCCACGGCGCTGGCCGCAGTGCACAGCGGCGTCTACGTTCCCGCGCCGGACGAGCGACCGGTCGTGGTCCTCTGCGGCGCCAATACCGACGTGGCGGTGTTCTGACCACGCGGGCGTGAAAGCTCGGTCTTCACATTTCGGGAAGTTGTGCACATTCCCGGATCGGATCGCTCGGGTCCGCGAAATCGGCGCACGCTGGAAGTGCCTCCTGGAGGGGGAGGACATTCCGGGCGGTTCCGGATCCGAATGTGAAGGGGCGTAGCTATGTACGAGGCGAATGCGACCGTGATCGGAACGATCGCCACCCATCCGGTCAAGCGTGATCTGACCAATGGCGAGCAGGTGGTCACCTTCCGGTTGGCCAGCAATTCCCGCCGATTGGACCAGACGTCGGGGCAATGGGTGGACAACGGCACCCTCTATCTCACCGTCAGCTGCTGGCGCAGGCTGGTGGCAGGTGTCGACGCGTCACTGCGGCGCGGCGATCCGATCATCGCCTACGGCCAGCTGCGCTCCCACGAGTACCGGAGCAAGGACGGTGTGGAGCGACGGGATCTGGAGATGCGCGCCACCGCGGTCGGACCGGACCTGTCCCGCTGTGTCGCGCACTTGACGCGGCTGTCCGACCTGCCGCCACGGAATACTTCCGCGATCGCGAGCGCTGAAGGTCAGGTGCCGGTGGGCGACGCGCCGGGGGAGAATATCGTTGCCGCCGATTCGGCACCGCCGCGCGGCAACGCGCCCGAGCCGGTCGACGCTTGATCGCATGGCCGGTTTTCGTCCCGGCGGCAGGGTAGCTCTGCTTCGTCCCCCCATCTCTCGCACCGATAGGCTTCACACTTATGGCTGAGTTCATCTACCAAATGAAGAAGGTTCGCAAGGCGCACGGCGACAAAGTCGTGCTCGACGATGTCACCTTGAACTTCCTTCCCGGCGCCAAGATCGGCGTCGTCGGCCCGAACGGCGCGGGTAAATCCAGCGTGCTGAAGATCATGGCCGGACTGGACCAGCCGAACAACGGTGACGCGTTCCTCGCCGCCGGCGCCACCGTCGGGATCCTCCAGCAGGAGCCGCCGCTCAACGAGGAGAAGACCGTCCGCGGCAACGTCGAGGAGGGCATGGGCGAGATCAAGGTGAAGCTGGATCGCTTCAACGAGATCGCCGAGCTGATGGCCACCGACTACTCCGACGAGCTCATGGAGGAGATGGGCAAGCTGCAGGAGGACCTGGATCACGCCGACGCGTGGGACCTGGACTCCCAGCTCGAGCAGGCAATGGACGCGCTGCGCTGCCCGCCGCCGGACGAGCCGGTCACCAACCTCTCCGGTGGTGAGCGCCGCCGCGTGGCGCTGTGCAAGTTGCTGCTGAGCAAGCCCGACCTGCTGCTGCTCGACGAGCCGACCAACCACCTGGACGCCGAGAGCGTGAACTGGCTCGAACAGCACCTGGCGCAGTACCAGGGCGCCGTGCTCGCGGTCACCCACGACCGGTACTTCCTGGACAATGTCGCCCAGTGGATTCTGGAGCTGGACCGCGGCCGCGCCTACCCGTACGAGGGCAACTACTCCACCTACCTCGAGAAGAAGGCCGAGCGGCTCGAGGTCCAGGGCAAGAAGGACCAGAAGCTGCAGAAGCGGCTCAAGGAAGAGCTCGCCTGGGTCCGTTCCGGCGCCAAGGCCAGGCAGGCCAAGAACAAGGCTCGCCTCGGCCGGTACGAGGAGATGGCGGCCGAGGCCGAGAAGATGCGGAAGCTCGACTTCGAGGAGATCCAGATTCCCGCGGGCCCGCGCTTGGGCAACGTGGTGGTCGAGGTCGAGCACTTGGACAAGGGCTTCGGCGACCGTCAGCTGATCAAGGACCTGTCGTTCACCCTGCCGCGTAACGGCATCGTCGGCGTGATCGGGCCCAACGGCGTCGGTAAGACCACGCTCTTCAAGACCATCGTCGGGCTCGAGTCGCCGGACAGCGGCGAGGTGAAGGTCGGCGAGACGGTCAAGCTGAGCTACGTCGACCAGAATCGCGCGGGCATCGACCCCAAGAAGACGGTTTGGCAGGTCGTCTCCGACGGCCTCGACTACATCGAGGTCGGCCAGCAGGAGATGCCGTCGCGCGCCTACGTGAGCGCGTTCGGCTTCAAGGGCCCCGACCAGCAGAAGCCCGCAGGCGTTCTGTCCGGCGGTGAACGCAACCGGCTGAACCTGGCGATGACGCTCAAACAGGGCGGCAACCTGATCCTGCTGGACGAGCCGACCAACGACCTCGACGTCGAGACCCTCGGCTCGCTGGAGAACGCGCTGGAGAAGTTCCCCGGCTGCGCCGTGGTCATCTCGCACGACCGCTGGTTCCTGGACCGCACCTGCACCCACATCCTCGCGTGGGAGGGCGACTCCGACAACGAGGCCAAGTGGTTCTGGTTCGAGGGCAACTTCGAAGCGTACGAAGCCAACAAGGTCGAGCGGCTCGGCCCGGAAGCGGCCCGCCCGCACCGGGTTACGCACCGCAAACTCACCCGCGGCTGAGTTCGTCGGCGTAGGCGGGTGCACGGTGCGGCCGCACCCGCCCTACGTGCCGCACTGCCTGGATGCTGTGGCCGGGCGAGGTCGACAACGCCGCGAAAGCCCGGATTTCGGCGGACCCCACGGTTCGACTTCGGGCGGCGCAGGACCTCGCCTGTGGAGGGGCCCCGGTCGGCGGTGGTTGCTGGGGGCCATAGGGGGCAAGACAGGGACATCGGACGCATATGTTCCCGGGGTGGGTCACTCGGATGCAGTTCGCCCCGCGCAGCGTAAACCTTGTTGGGCCTGGTCGGTGAGCGGGGAAGGGCTCCGACTGTTCGATATACGTCCGGGGCACCTTCACCGCCGCTGGATCTGGTGTCGGCGAGGTTTCTCCTTGCCAGGGTGCCCGCCTGCCTGCTAGGAGCGAGTGCGCGCTGCCTGGCGTTTGCTGGTGTGCCATGCGGGGCCGGTTGAGCCGGAGTTCCGGTCGAGAGCGGGGGTGACGGCCGCGGTGGGGTGGCGCGAAAAGTCTTTCCGGGGAACGCGGAACAGGAGTGACACCTACCCACGCGTAGCTCGCTAGGGTGGGAGTCGTGAATGCGCAGGCGCAGTTCGAGCAATCGGTGGCTTCGACCGCCGACGCGGTGGTCGAGCTGACCCGAGGTACCGGTGCGGCGCCGCTGCCGCCACGGATACGACCTGTCGCGCTCACCTGACGTTCGCGGGTCCGACTTCTGTGCTGTGCCCGAGGTTGTCGCGTGTGATCTCGGCACACGAGCGGCGAACTCCGCCGTCGTGGTGAACCACCGGATGTGAAAAGGGAATTCACCCACGCGTCATCGGCGCACAGTTACTCTCGGACCGGCGTCACTTTGTTACGGAACCGATATCCGAGGGAGTTGGCGAAAAATGACCGTCTCGTCCGAATTGTCCAGCGCGGCGTGGGCCGCGGGTTTGCCGCAGTCACTGCGCGGCGAACTCGCGACGCTCGAGGAGGCGTACTTCCGCCACGTCGACGCGGGCGATGTGGACTGTGCGATCACCGGCATCACCCAGATCTTCCGAAGGCACTTGGAGTTGGCGGTGACGCGCCGCCCCGGTCGCGCACTGGTGCGGGTGTACCACCCGGACGACGGCTCCGGAATCGGTGCGGCGGTGCAGATCGTCACCGATGACATGGCGCTGCTGGTCGAGTCGATCAGCTCGTCGCTGAGCCGGATCGGCGCCAGCGTCAGCGAGATCATCCACCCGATCTTCGAGGTCGAGCGGGACGAGGAGGGGCGGCTGACGCACGCCGCCGCGCACGAGGTGGACGGCACCGGCGGGGCGGGACTGCGGGAGTCCTGGATGCACGTGCAATTGCACCCGTCGACCAGTGCGGCGCTGCTGGCCAAGATCGAATCCGCGGTGCCGGACGTGGTGGACGACGTGCGTCAGGTGATCGGCGACACCGAGGCCATCGAAGACGTGCAGAGCAGACTGGCCGACGATCTCGAATCGGCCGCGCAATCCGGGTCCGCGCCGTTCCAGCCGACCGAACTGACCGACACCGCTCACTTGCTGCGTTGGCTGGCCGGGGGGAACTTCACCCTGCTCGGCTACGCGCGCTACCGACTGAGCACCGACCAGGGCCGCGAGATGTCCACCGTCGTGCCCGACACCTGCCTCGGCGTGCTGCGGCCCGACGTGGGCACCGACTTCCACGTGCCGGTCAACGGCGGTGACCGTCCGCTGCTCACGCTGACCCAGGGGCTGGTCCCCGCCACCGTGCATCGTGCGGTGTATCCCTATTTCGTCGGTGTCGCCGATTTCGACGCCGACGGAACCATCGTCGGTGAACACCTGTTCATCGGCGTCTTCACCGTCACCGCCGTGCACGAGAACGTTCTGGACATCCCGGTGATCGAACGCCGGGTCCGTTCGGCGATCGAGGAGAGCGGATTCGACCTGGACTCGTTCTCCGGTCAGGCCATGCTCGAGGTCATCCAGTCCTTCCCGCGCACCGAGCTGTTCTCCGCCGACAGCGAGACGCTGCGCCGCACCGCCACCGCCGTGCTGAGCGTCAGCCTGCGGCGCCAGGTGCGCCTGTTCCTGCGCGCGGACACCTATGGTCGCTATGTCGCCTGCCTGGTCTACCTGCCGCGGGACCGGTACACCACCAGCGCTCGGCTCGAGATGCAGGAGATCCTGGTCCGCGAACTGGGTGGCGTGTCCATCGACTACTCCGCGCGGGTGGGCGAAAGCGAGTTGGCGCGAGTGTATTTCACCGTGCGCATGCCGGAGGCCGAACTCGGTGTCCCGCGCCGTACGCCGCCCGGCGCCGATACCTCCGAGCCCACCAGGCTGCGCTTGCAGAACATGCTCGCCGAGGCCAGCCGCACCTGGGAGGACCGGCTGAACGACGAGGTGAGCACGTCGACGGTGCTGGATCCCGCGGTGGTGCAGCGATACGCGGAGGCCTTCCCCGAGGGTTACAAACAGGATTTCGCCGCGGCCCGCGCGCTGAGGGACATCGTGCGCCTGGAACATTTGCGAGACGGCGTCATCGATCAATATCTATACCGGAAGCCGGATTCGGCGCCGGGCTCGTGGCGTTTCACGCTCTACGTCGGTGGTAGCGGCATCTCCTTGAGCCAGGTGCTTCCGCTGTTGCAGAGCCTCGGTGTGGAGGTGGTCGACGAGCGGCCGTACCAGATCGCGCTGGAGGCGGCGGCGGACGGCACCGGCGGTGAGCGGTGGATCTACGACTTCGGCCTGCTGGCCCGCCCGGAGCTGCTGCGCAGTTCGCTCGACCGCGATCTGGACGCCGAACTGCTCGAGTCCTCCAAACGCGCCGACGTGCTGGAGGCGGAGGTGCGCGGGCTGCGGGAACGGTTCGTGGAAGCCTTCGCGGCCATGTGGTACGGCCGCGCGGAGGCGGACGGGATGAACGAGCTCGTGCTGCGTGCCCGGTTGCCGTGGCGGGCCGTGTCGATCCTGCGCACCTACGCGAAGTACTTGCAGCAGGCCAATTTTCCGTACAGCCAGGCCAACATCTGCCGTGTGCTGCTCACCTATCCGGATATCGCGCGCCTGTTCGTCGACCTGTTCGCGGCGCGCTTCGACCCCGACACCGTCTCCGCCGAGCACGCCGCGGAACTGGAGACCCAGGTGCGCGGGCGGATCGACGAGGTGGTCAGCCTGGACGCGGACCGCATCCTGCGCGCGATCCTCGGCCTGGTCAAAGCGACGCTGCGGACGAACTTCTACGTGACCGACGCGGAAGGCAAACCGCGCGACTTCGTGTCGGTGAAGGTCGAGCCACGGGAGATCGCCGAATTGCCCAGGCCGAAGCCGCAGTTCGAGATCTTCGTGTACTCGCCGCGGGTGGAAGGCGTGCACCTGCGCTTCGGGCCGGTGGCCCGTGGTGGTTTGCGGTGGTCGGACCGTTTGGAGGATTTCCGTACGGAGATCTTGGGCCTGGTGAAGGCGCAGGCGGTGAAGAACGCGGTCATCGTGCCGGTCGGCGCCAAGGGCGGTTTCGTGGTGAAGCAACCACCCGCGGCCACCGGTGATCCGGTCGCGGACCGGCAGGCGCTGGGCGCCGAGGGTGTGGCTTGCTATCGCACGTTCATCTCGGGCCTGCTGGATGTCACCGACAACGTGGATCGCGCGAGCGGGGAGGTGCTTCCGCCCGCTCGGGTGGTGCGGCGTGACGGTGACGATACCTATCTGGTCGTTGCGGCCGATAAGGGCACTGCGACGTTCTCCGATATCGCCAACGACGTGGCCCAAAGTTATGGCTTTTGGTTGGGTGATGCGTTCGCTTCGGGTGGTTCGGCGGGTTATGACCACAAGGCGATGGGCATCACCGCCAAGGGTGCGTGGGAAAGCGTCAAGCGGCATTTCCGTGAGATGGAGATCGACACTCAGACCCAGGACTTCACGGTGGTCGGTGTGGGTGACATGAGTGGTGATGTGTTCGGCAACGGCATGTTGTTGTCCGAGCACATTCGTCTGGTGGCCGCTTTCGACCACCGCCACATCTTCCTCGACCCGATTCCCGACGCCGCGCGTTCCTATCAGGAGCGGCAGCGGTTGTTCGCGTTGCCGAGGTCGTCGTGGGCGGATTACGACACGTCGCTGATCAGCCCCGGTGGCGGTGTGTGGGATCGCACCGTGAAGGCCGTGCCGATCAGCCCGCAGGCCAGGGCAGCTCTCGGCCTGGGCGACGACGTCGTATCGCTGTCGCCGCCGGATCTGGTTCGCGCGATCCTGCTCGCTCCGGTGGATTTGTTGTGGAACGGCGGTATCGGCACCTACATCAAGGCGAGCACCGAGACCAACGCCGAGGTGGGCGACAAGTCCAACGATGCGGTCCGGGTCAACGGGGATCAGTTGCGAGTCAAGGTGATCGGCGAGGGCGGCAATCTCGGCGCCACGGCCCTCGGCCGCATCGAGTTCAACCGCAACGGCGGCAAGATCAACACCGACGCGCTGGACAACTCGGCGGGCGTGGACTGCTCCGACCACGAGGTCAACATCAAGATCCTGCTCGACGCCGTGGTCTCCGGCGGTCAGCTGCCGCCGGACGAGCGCAACCCGCTACTGGCCTCCATGACCGACGAGGTCGCCCAGATGGTCCTGCAGGACAATGTGGCGCAGAACTTCCTCATGGGCATCTCGCGCACCGAGGCGCCGCAGATGCTCAGCGTGCAGACGCGGCTCATCGAGGAACTCGAACAGCGTCGCGGCCTGGACCGCGAACTCGAGGCGCTGCCCTCGGACCAGGAGATGAAGCACAGGCTGGAGGAGAACGCCGGACTGGCCTCGCCCGAGCTGGCCAATCTCATGGCGCACGTCAAGCTCTCGCTCAAGGCCGATCTGCTCGATTCCGACCTGCCCGACAGTCAATACTTCGCCGCGCGGCTGCCGGAGTACTTCCCCACGCCGCTGCGCGACCGGTTCGGAGCGGCGATCAAACGCCACCGGCTGCGCCGGGAGATCGTCACCACCATGATCGTCAACGAGATGGTGGACTACGGCGGCATCACCTACGCGCACCGGTTGAACGAAGAGGTCGGCGCCACCACCACCGACGCGGTGCGCGCCTTCGCCGCGGCGAGCGGAATCTTCGACCTGGACGAACGATGGGCGCGAATCCGCGCCTGTGACGCGCCGACCCCGGTGCGCGACCTGCTCGAACTGGAGACGAAGCGGACCCTCGACCGGGCATCCCGGTGGCTGCTGAGCAATCGCCCGCAGCCGATCGCGGTGGGCTCCGAGATCAGCCGGTACCGGGCCGACGTGCGGGAACTCGCCCCCAAGGTGCCGGGATGGCTGCGCGGGCACCACGTGTTCTCGCTCACCGACCGGTCCGCCGAGTTGATCGCTCGCGGTGCGCCGACCGACCTCGCCACCGAGGTGTTCGGTCTGCTCCACCTCTTCCCGCTGCTGGACATCGTGGACATCGCCGACATCACCGACCGGGACGGAGACGAGGTCGGGTCGCTGTACTACGCGCTCAACGACCACCTCAAGATCGACTGGCTGCTGCAGGCGGTCAGCCACCTCGAACGCGGCGACCGCTGGCACGCGCTGGCGCGGCTCGCGCTGCGCGACGACATGTACGGGTCGCTGCGCTCGCTCACGCTCGACGTGCTCTCCGGCGGCGACCCCGAGGAGACGGCGGACGAGAAGATTGCATACTGGGAGTCGAAGAATCAGTCCCGCCTCGGCAGAGCCAGGGCGGCGCTGTCGGAATTGTTCGAGTCCGGAACCCACGATCTCGCCACGTTGTCGGTTGCAGCGCGGCAAGTGCGGAGCATGGTGAGCGGGGTGGGCGCTCAATCGGAGGTACCACGTTGACGAGTTCGGTGAGCGGCAGCGGGAAGGCCGCGGGCAGTCTGGTGCTGCCCAAGCGGTTCCACGCCAAGGTGGATGTCAGGTGGTCGGACATGGACGTGTTCCAGCACGTCAACCATGCCCGGATGGTGACGCTGCTGGAAGAGGCGCGCATTCCGTGGCTGTTCGAGGACGGCCGCCCGACCGCACCGCTGCGTGAGGGGTGCGTCCTCGCCGATCTGCGTGTCCGCTATCGCGGTCAATTGCGGCATGAGGACACGCCGCTGGACATCGCCATGTGGATCGAGCAGCTGCGCGCGGTCGACTTCACCATCGGCTACGAGGTGCGGGCGGCGGGCGCGCTGCCCGACTCGCCCGCAGCCGTGGTGGCGTCCACGCAGATCGCGGCGTTCGACATGCGGGCGCAGCGGTTGCGCAGGCTCACCGACGCCGAGCGTGATTACCTGTCCGAATGGATGGACTGAGCGACCGCGTCGGTGGCGGCGGAGTGCTGACGGCGGAGCGGCCGTGATGGCGGAACAACGAGTGCTGCATGTGCCCGATCCGGCGGAGCGGGAGAATCTCGCGACGTTTCTGACCAGGGCCGTGCGGCTGGACCCCGGGGCGGTGGTGCGCCTGCGCCGCCGCGGGGAGAAATACGTCTCGGCCTGGGTGGCGACGGGTTTCGAAGCGCTGGCGATGCGCACCGTGGTCGCCGAACTCGGCGTCGACGACGTGACGGTCGGCGCCGACCTCGTGCTGGCCGGTTCGGCCGGTGGCAGTCCGATCGACCTCGGATATTCGATGGACTCCGCATGGCGCGGCGCGCTGCCACCCGTCGACGGTTTCGCACACGTCGACGACGTGCCCGCACGCACCCTGGTCGAGCTCGCCGAGCAGGGTGCGCAGCTGGCGAAGGAACACGGCAGCGGCCACGGCCCGCCCGCCTCGTTGCTGGATCAGGCGGTGCTGACCGTGTCCGGCGCGGGCACCCGGGTGCAGGTGCCGATGCGTGTCGTCTTCGCGCTCACGGCGATGGATTTCATCCCGCACTCGGGGGAGAAGGCCGACCCTCGCCGTATCCCAGCCGCCGAGATCGTCCGTGTCCGCGCGACCAGAACCTGGCTGCGACTCGACGCTCGCTACGGCTCGGTCGCGCGTCGGCTCGGCGGTGGAATTCCTCTGCTACCGCGTTGATCGCGTCGTTCGATGGTCGTCGCCGGGTGCGGCGCACCATCCGCGCCGGAGGGCGGTCAGCCGGGGATCGTCGCTACCGATCATCATTCGGGATGAGGTCGCGGGGCTCGGCCGCTCCGCTGCCTCCCCACGAAGCGCTGGTGCGTTCATTCCTGCTCGCCCGCGATCCGCGGTGGGCGGCCGACCTCTCGACGGAGGACAAGGCCCTACAGCCGCGTCGGACCGATTCCCGCAGTGAAAACTGCCTTTCGGTCGGTTTGAAGGAATTGGTGCCGAGCGCATGTCGCTCCGGCCGCGGCGGTGCGAGGCCGCCCGAACGCGCGCTGTATCGCTCCGTCGCGTGAGTCGCCGGGTGACCATCACGGCCTAGCGGGGGTCGGCATCGAAAATACGCACATCTCTAGTTCCTTCGCTGCCGCTGGATCGGTGCCAATGCGGGCCGCGGACTGTAAACCCGAGTAGCACAGGAGCGCTCGGATGCGATCGATGGGACAGGCGGCGCCGTCGGCAGGAGGGGACGGCGCCGCCTCCTGCTGCGGGCACGGTGCCGCTCAAGAGACGCCGATGTAGCGGAGGACTGCCGTCGTCGCGGCTGCGGCGAGAATGACCAGCAGAATGGGGCGTCGGAACCATGCGACCAGTCCACCCGCGAAAACGCCTGCGGGCACCGCGAATCCGAGGTCTGCGGTGCCCAGCGGCAAGGTGGTGACGGCCACGAGCGCGGTGAGCAATACGACGGCGCCGATCTCCAGCAGCCACACCACACGTTCGGGAAGGCGCACTCGGTCGCGGAGTGCGGGGCCGGCCCAGCGGAACGCGTAGGTGCCCGCGGCGAGAGCGACGACTCCGGCGGCCAGCATCACGCCGCTCCCCGCGCGGTCGCTGGTAGAGGCTTTTGCCGCGCCGCGACCAGCACCCCGGACAGGGCGAGCAGCACCGGCAGCCCCGTGGGCAGGAACGGAGCGCTGACCAGGGCGATCGCGGTGCCGACACCCACCGCGGCGAGGGTGGTCCGGTCACGCAGCGCGGGCAACACCAGCGCTAGCAGGACCGCGGGGAACACCGCATCGAGTCCGAGCGCCGAGGTGTCGGTGACCACCGATCCGATCAGCGCTCCGACGGCGGCGCCGCCGGGCCAGGCGAGCAGCACCCCAGCGCCGGTGATCCAGTAGGCCGCCCGTCTGCGTGGCGCGTCGGGCTGCGCGATGGTCATCGCGACGGACTCGTCGTTCATCAGATGAACGCCGAGCGAGCGGCGCCAGCCCGTGCCGACCGCGTCGGGAACCGACAGCCCGTACGGAACATGCCGCGCGTTCACCAGCAGTCCTGCCAGCACGGCCGCGATCGGGTTGCCGCCGGCGGCAACGATCCCGAGAAACAGGAACTCCGAGCTTCCGGCCAGCACCACGCACCCGAGTAGCACCGGCAGCCAGACCGGAAAGCCCGCCGCGACCGCGGTCGCCCCGTAGGAAATCCCGATCACACCGACGGCGAGGCACACCGCACCGATCCCGAGCAGCGCATTCCGATCGAGTGTTCGCCATATCGAACGCATGTAGTTTATAGTGAACATGCCGCCGCACTTCGTCAACATGGTTTCCCGGCGAGAGCTCCGAAGGACACGCGCTGCGAACATGTCCGCACCGCAACCATCCCGCACTCCAGCGCAACCACAACACCACGACCCCACGGCATAATCGCGGCACACGCGGCGCCGAAGGCGCTGCAAAACAAGCAAGCAGAGGTGGGAATGACGCAGCAGGACGCGACGACAACACCCCAGGCGGTGATCGCCGCCGCGCTGCGCCGCGAGCGCGCCAGGGCCGGACTCTCGCTGAGCGAGGTCGCCGGCCGGGCGGGTATCGCGAAATCCACTCTGTCGCAATTGGAATCGGGAACCGGGAATCCGAGCCTGGAGACCTTGTGGGCGTTGTGCGTCGCCCTGGACATGCCGTTCTCCCGATTGCTCGACCCGCCGCGCCCGAACGTGCACGTCATTCGCGCCGGTGAGGGGCCGGTGGTGGCGGCCGAGCAGTCGGAGTACCGGGCGACGCTGCTGGCGGCCGGGCCGGCCAATTCCCGCCGCGACCTGTTCCGCATCACCGCGGAACCGGGGCATGCGCGGCGATCGGATCCGCATAGCGTCGGTGTGGTCGAGCACGTCCTGCTCGCCGAAGGGCGCGCGCTGGTCGGCCCCGTCGACGCGCCCGTCGAACTACACCCGGGCGACTACATCGCGTACCCGGGTGACCAACCGCACGTGTTCGAGGCACTGGCGTCGCCGACCTGGGCGACGCTGGTGGTGGAGTACACCTGATCGGTCAGGCGGCGCCTTCGTCGAGATACTGCAACCACACGGGGTCGAGTTCGGCGGTAGTGGACAGCAGGCGCCAGTGCGGGCCCTTCGGGGAGACCAGTGGGGCACGCAGCGTCCAGCCCAGCTCGCTGAGCAGTTTGTCGGCTTTGCGATGGTTGCACGGCGCGCAGCTGGCGACGCAGTTCTCCCAGGAATGTTCCCCACCGCGGCTGCGCGGGATGACGTGGTCGATGGTCTCGGCCTTGCCGCCGCAGTAGCCGCAGCGGTAGCGATCCCGGTGCATGAGCGCGGCGCGGGTCATCGGCACCCTGGCGCGATACGGAACGTGCACGTAGGTGCGCAGGCGGATCACCGAGGGAATGGCCACCGACGTATCGGCGGAGTGCACTACCGGCCCTTCGTCGTTGTGGTGAACGGCGTCGGCCTTGTCGCAGATGAGGAGGACGATCGCGCGGCGCGCGGACAATGCGGTGAGCGGCTCGTAGGTGGCGTTCAACAGCAACACCCTGGTCTTGAGCCAGTTCGTGCCCTCGGCGGGCGGGGCGGTCGGGCGGGGTCCGTGGTCGTGATGGCCACGATGTCCACCCGGATATCGTTCGGACAAGATGTGCAGCGGAGTAGCCCCCGACCCACAATTGTGGACGTCGGCGGGCTGGAGTTGTCGGTGCGCTCGCGCCTCATGTGATCGGGCGCCGTGCCGCTGCTTCATCTCGACCTCGATTTCATGATTGGCAGGATCATGTGGTATCTGCAAAGCAGAGACTGTCCCCCAGTTGACCATGGAATGTCGGGCATTGCACGGTGATTTTCAACAATGTCCGGTTAACTGTGGCTGAAGTGCCATTCCGGCGCGATGTTCCGGTTGCCGATCGGCGGCGCAAGGGCGGTACGGCGGCGGTGCCCGGGCGCGGGCACAATGGACAGCGGCGCATCCGGTGAAGCGAGAGGGTCTATGACTTCGGGCGAGCAAACGGCGACGTCGTTCTACGAGGCGGTCGGTGGGGCGGAGACGTTCCGGCGGCTCGTCGCGACGTTCTATCGCGAGGTGGCCGCCGATGAGGTGCTGCGCCCGCTGTATCCGGAGGAGGATCTCGGTCCGGCGGAGCGTCGTTTGCGGATGTTCCTGGAGCAGTATTGGGGCGGTCCGCGCACTTACTCCGACGAGCGCGGCCATCCCCGCTTGCGCATGCGGCACATGCCGTTCACCATCGGACCGATCGAGCGGGACGCGTGGCTGCGGTGCATGCGTATCGCGGTCGCCGAGATCGAGCCGGAAACGCTCGACGACGAGCACCGTAAGGCGCTGCTCGACTACCTGGAAATGGCTGCCAACTCGTTGGTGAACGCCCCGTTCTGACCACGGCGCAGCACCGCGGCGCTGGTGTGTTTTCTACCGCGTTGTGGTGGCGAAACATTCGCTGGTGAACCGCAGGTGGCGTGACGGTTGCGTGCGAGAGGCGGAGCGGAGCAGCCTTTTTCGCCTGTGCGGGTGGCAGTGCTGGGTATTTGCCCGCTATTCGAAACTGTGTGCCGGGAGAAGGCTTTCGCCTCGAAACTTTGGCACTATTGCGGATGTGAGTGATGCACCAGCCTTAACGGCGCCGGTGGATCGCACCACGCAGTCGTGGTGGCGGTCGGCCGTGTTCTACCAGGTTTATCCGAGATCTTTCGCGGACTCGAGCGGAGACGGGGTCGGCGATCTCGGGGGAGTCCGGGACAAACTGGGCTACCTCGAACTGCTCGGCGTCGACGCGCTGTGGATCTGTCCCGTGATGCGTTCGCCGATGGCCGATGGTGGCTACGACGTTGCCGATCCCCGCGACATCGATCAGCTCTTCGGCGGTCTCGCCGCGATGGACGCGCTGATCGCCGAGGCGCATGCCCGCCGGATCAAGGTCACCATGGACCTGGTGCCCAATCACACCAGCGACCAGCATCCGTGGTTCCGCGCGGCGCTGGCGGCGGCTCCCGGCAGCCCGGAGCGCGATCGATACATCTTCCGCGACGGCCGCGGCCCCGGCGGCGCCGAGCCGCCGAACAACTGGCCGAGCATCTTCGGCGGCCCCGCTTGGACCAGGATCACCGAACCCGACGGCACTCCCGGCCAGTGGTACCTGCACATCTTCGCCCGTGAGCAGCCCGACCTGAATTGGGCCGACCCCGAGGTCGCCGCCGATTTCGAGCAGACGCTGCGGTTCTGGCTCGACCGCGGGGTGGACGGATTCCGGATCGACGTCGCACACGGCATGGCCAAACCCGACGGTCTGCCCGACATGCCCGAGCTGTCCGTCTCGGCCCTGCTCGCGCACGACGACAGCGACCCGCGGTTCAACAATCCCGCCGTGCACGACATCCACCGCCGGATCCGCAAGGTGGTCGACGAGTACCCGGACGCGGTCACCATCGGTGAAGTGTGGGTGAACGACAACACCCGCTTCGGCGAGTACGTGCGAGCCGACGAACTGCACCTGGCGTTCAACTTCCGCCTCGCGGAATCGGCGTTCGACGCCGAAGCGGTGCGTGACGCGATCGACAACTCGCTGTCGGCCGTCGCACCGGTCTTCGCCGTGCCCACCTGGACGTTGTCCAACCACGACATCGAGCGCGAGGTCACCCGCTACGGCGGCGGTGCGCTCGGCGTAGCGCGGGCGCGGGCGATGATCCTGCTGGAACTGGCGCTGCCGGGCGCGGTGTTCATCTACAACGGCGCCGAGCTGGGGCTGCCCAACGTCGACGACCTGCCGGACGACGTCTTGCAGGATCCGGTGTGGGAGCGCTCCGGCCACACCCAGCGCGGCCGCGACGGCTGCCGAGTGCCGCTGCCCTGGGAGGGTGCCGCGCCGCCGTACGGGTTCACCACCGGGACACCGTGGCTGCCGATTCCGGGCGACTGGGCGTCGCTGACCGTCGAAGCGCAACTCGAGGAGTTGGGGTCGACTTTGTCGCTGTATCGCCTGGCACTCGAACTGCGCGCGCTGCGGCCGGAGTTCGCCGGGGATCGGATCGAGTGGTACGGCAGCCCGGCGGGTTGTCTCGCCTTCCGCAGGCCGGGGGGACTGGTCTGCGTGCTCAACGCCTCGGACGCGCCCATTCAGCTACCGCCGGGAGACGTGCTGCTGGCCAGCGCACCGACCGACGGAGGTCAGCTGGCGCCGAACGCGACCGCCTGGTTGGTCTGAGGCGCGTCGGAAAGTCCCAGCTCGGAGCCGATGCAATCGACACGGAGGGCGATCCGGCTCGACCGGACGGAGAACTACTACAGAGGATCGTCTACCTTTGATCCGTGAGCATTCTCGAGACAGTGCTGATCTTCGCCGGCATACCGCTGGTGATCTACGGCATCATCGCCGGATTGTCGTTCCTCGGTAAGCCGCTGCCTGGCGAGAAGCCGGTCCACTTCGCCCTCGGCCAGAAGTGGACCGCGTCGCCGGTGCTGTGGAGTGCCACCGAAGAGGTGATCGGCTCGGGTCACCATTTCGCGGAAACGCCGCATGAGCAGCATGCGGCCATCGAGTCCACCGCGGTGGAGCTGATCGGAGGACGGGCAAGTGGCAGGTTCTAAGTGGCCCGCGGTGGTCGAAGCCGATTTGCCGCACGGATACGCGATCACCAGCAGCGGACGCGTCTCCGGCGTGCACGAGGCAGGCGATGTGTTCAAGGAGGCGCCGTTCAACGACGTGGAGCGGCTCACCATGGACAACGTGCTCACCGAGGCGACCCGCGCGACGAAGGTGCGCTTCAACGTCTACATCGGCGATCTGGGCGAGGACCCGGCCGCGTCCGCGGACGCGATCTTCCCTGGCACGCCCGAGGCGGCGCACTCGGTGCTCATCGCCGTCTCGCCCAACGAGAAGGCGATCGAGGTGCGCTCGGGCCGGGCGGTCGCCGACCGTGCGAACGATCGCGTCTGCCAGCTCGGCGTCACCGCCGCGCTGAGCTCGTTCCGGCAGGGCCAGTTGATCGACGGCGTGGTCTCGGCCGTCCGCGTGATGGCCGCCGCCATCGGCAGGTAGCTGTTTCACCTGCAGCGACTGCGGCGCTGGTGTTCGCGGCCCTCTTGTGGCTCCGAACGGTAAATGCGCGGTCTCGCTTCGCTCGTAAGACGTGGTGTGGCCGCTGCGGTTGCGCACCCCGATAGCTGCCGTAAGTCCGGCGCGGCCCCCCCCCCCGGGGGGGGGGGGGGGGGTGGGGGGCGGGGGGGGGGGGGCGGGGGGGGGCCCGGGGGGGGGGTGGGGGCCCCCCCGTGCCACGCGGTCCCCCCGGCGCCGCGCCCGGGGGGTGTATCCCGCCCCGCACGTGTAGGGGCGCGGCC